>NZ_JBHOFD010000002.1:0-281755 GCF_046543445.1 Paenibacillus nanchangensis | reverse complement strand
CAGCAAGGACAGGCCAATTGGGAGCAGGGGCAAGGCGGCCGTGAGCGGGCAGTTGAAGCTCCGACTTTACCGGACCGTAGTGTGTAAAAGCATTCTGCCCCATTCTTCGTGCTTCTTGATACAGTTTGGATGCCGCCAGCATCTGAAATGATTCAGCAGCCAGCCCCAGGCAAATGATGATTAGGGACAGCCGAAGAAGTGCCGACACTGCCGATTGGGGCACCCAGGTATGGCTGGCACGTAAGAATCGGGGGCTGGGTGTTTGATCACAGGCTGCTGGGGGATGGCCTCCCCGGGCTGAGGAAATCTGCGTACTGGGCGCCACAGCATAAACTCCATTGCATGAAAGAGTCTGCACGCTAAGCGCTGCAGCCCCCCTCCCTGCGGAGGGGGAAATCTGCGCACTGGGGGCATCTGTACAGATTCTTCCGGGACTCGGCACAGGAACTGCTGGTCGGCAAGTCGGCTCCACAAGAGCCGGCAGCCAGAACAAAAGCATCCACACAAGACTGTAGCTCCAGTCGAAGTCGACCGCAGCATGCGCCGCGAGCGCAGCATACGCGGCGAACAAGTGCGGATGGCGGCGGAGCCGGTACAGCCCCGGCGCTATAATCAGCAGAATAAGCGCCGCCAGACCGGCAACGCCCACATCCAGCAGGATATCCAGGTAGCCGCTGTGCGTGCGGCTGCCGACGTATGGCTGGGACTGCACCGCGAGATACAGGCTCCGCCATGTCTCGCCCCCCTGTCCCAGCCACGGCTGTTCGCGCGCGAGCCGGAGCGCGTCGCGGTAAATCGCCGCGCGCGCATCCGCCGTCGAAGACGGTGCCGCCAGCCGCGCGCGCAAAAGCGCCAGGACGGCGCCCCCCGCCGCCGTCCAGCACACCGCCGCCGCTGCGCAGGCGGCGGCACGCCCCGCCGCGTTAGCCTGCGCGCGGCGGAGCATCCACAGGCCGGCCGCGAACGAGCCGGCCCACCCCAGCGCCGCCCCGGCCAGGGGCGGCAGGGACGCTGGCCCGGCTGCCGCGGGCCAGCAGCAGAAGGCCGCCGCAGCATGCGGGGCGGCGGCCAGCAGCAGCGGCGCGGTGAGCCGCCGCTGGAGGGCCAGGGCGGCGGCGGCAGCGACCGCCGCCGCGAGCCAAGCCCCGCGCGACTCGCTGAGGCGCAGCGCGGCCGCGTATGGAAACAGCGGCAGTAACGCCCCCGCTGCTAACCGCATACGAGCACTGTACTGCAAACGTGCAGCGTGCCGAGCATGGGCACTGTTCCGCAACCTGCCCGCCTCATGGACATGGCCATCCTCTCCATCCCAATACCGGCGCATCCTCCTGGCAGCGGAAAATAACCGTTCCAGCAAAAACGCCGCCATCACCGCCCCATAAGTATTGGGATATTGCAGCAGCCCGCCTACCCGGACGCCGGAAACGCTCACGGCCGGGTCAGTGCTGTACAGCAAGGAGTGCGGGAGGTCCAGCACACCGGTATAAGCAAGCAGACCGCTCCAGGCAAGGCATTGGCCCGCCGCATGCCAGCCAGCCCGAAGGATCAGCCGCGCACGCACACCCCCCAGTGCCGCCGTACCTGCCATAACCGCAAAAGAGGTGTAAAACGCCCATCGGAGCAGCTCGTTCAGCGTTCCTTCAACAGACACCGGCCCGCGAAACAGACCGGCCAAATACAAGGCGGCTATCACGCTTGGCCCGGCCGCCAGACCAGCCGCGAAAGAAATTGAGTTTTTTCCCGCCTGCTCCTCCTCGACAATCCGCTTTATTCCTCCGCTTAAACCGTGGGGGCCTCGCCCTATGCGCCCAATACGTCCTATGTGCCCTATTCCTCTTAACCGCCCTATTAACAGAACAAGAAGATTGCATGCCGCGAGCAGACCACACAGCGCAAACCAGCCGGGAAGAACCCTGTACAGCTGTTCATTAAAAAAGAAACCCGTCCCCAAACAAGCCGCGCCCGCTATCCCGGCCACAGCTGCTGCGCACAGAACAGCCCCCCATTCCCTAGTACCGCCGGATTGCAGCCTGCCTGGTCTCTTTACCTTTCCCGTTGGTCTCCACCTTTTGTTCCATCGTAAGTTAGTGAGGAACTGCTGCTCCCCGCTGCGGCTTAACCGATCTCTGTTCTGCATACTTCCTCACCTTTCATCCGGAATTCGGAACCCGCTTTATGCGCTCGCAGTCTTTTCGCTCGCAGTCTTTTCGCTCGGAGTCTTTTCCCTTTCATTATTGCCAAAACCGCCGTTAGACTACCGGGACGCCAGTGAGATTACCTAAGGCGATTTCCTGGAGGGACTCGCCAGTCTCACTTCCCCCGCCAATTTCCACGCAAAAAAAGACAGCCGGATCCTCTCCAAGCTGTCTTCTTTCACAATTGTCTTTTATACCTTCACTAGCCTCTATCTTCCCCAAAAACTTCTCAAAAAATCCTTAAGGCAGCAAATCCCGGCACGCCCGCTCCAGATAAGGATCCGCCTGAATCATATCCCGGAAAGCGGTATACTCCCGCCACAGCCGCTTACGGTCGCCGCCTTTGCTTTTTACAGCACGGATCAGGATATTTTTGGGCGTGTGCTCCATATCGATGAACTCCAGCAGCTGCGTCCGGTAGCCCATAATATCGAGCAGCTTTGCGCGGATGGCATCCGTTGCCAGGGCGGAGAACCGTTCCTTCAAAATCCCGTGGGACAGCAGCGGCTCCATCGCTTCGTTTTTTAACTGCGGGAACAGCTCGTGCTGACAGCACGGCACGGACAAAATGACGGAAGCGCCCCAGCGGACCGCTTTTTCCAGAGCGGCATCAGTTGCCGTGTCGCAGGCATGCAGGGTAACGACCATGTCCACTTGATCCAACTCGTCGTAGTCCGCAATATCCCCGACCAAAAACCGCAGGTTACCGTATTCCAGCTTCGCGGCCAGCGCGCCGCAGTGCTCAATGACATCCTGCTTCAAGTCAAGCCCAACAACGTTCAGCTCACGTCCTTCCTTAACCGCCAGGTAATGATAAAGCGCAAAGGTCAGATACGACTTGCCGCATCCGAAATCAACAATCGTCAGCTGCCGGCCGCCCGGCAGCTCTTCCAGCACATCTTCGACCATTTCGAGGAACCGGTTGATTTGCCGGAATTTATCGTATTTTTTGGCCAGCACCCGGCCTTCGGCGTTCATAATCCCCAGCTCCACCAAAAACGGAACGGGTTCGCCCTCCTCCAGCACATACCGCTTGCGGCGGTTATGCGACAAATCGGCAGCAGCCGACTTGGTTGGCGGTTTTTTCAAAATGGATACTTTGTGCTTTTTGCTGCTCAGGATCTGATAATCTGCCTCGGGAGTGCACAGCAGCGCCTGACGGAAGTTCTCCTGCATCAGGCGGATAATCTCGTCCGCCGCTTCCTCCGCCGGAATGTTGCGATGTTCAACCTTGGGGCCGACCGTATAGGCAAATTGGTAAAAAAGTTTATTTTTCAGCTCCACCGGCTTAATCTGCACTTTGGTGAAGGATACGCCTTCTTTTTTGCGCAGCTGGCTTAACGTCGCCATGATCAGCCTGCGTTCCGATACGGCTTCGCCGATCAGAGTGTCCAACGATTCCACTATTCACATCTCACTTTCAGTACGCGTTCACGCGGTACATGTAGTCTAATATCCCAATGTCGCGAAAAATACCGCTTGATCTCCTTGCTCTCACGTAGCTAGGCGTACAAGTACGCGTTCACGCGGTACGTAATGGATTGCTCATCATGCTGCGAAAAACACCGCTTGATCTCCTGCTCTCACGTAGCTAGGCGTACAAGTACGCGTTCACGCGGTACATGTAGTCTAATATCCCAATGTCGCGAAAAATACCGCTTGATCTCCTTGCTCTCACGTAGCTAGGCGTACAAGTACGCGTTCACGCGGTACGTAATGGATTACTCATCATGCTCCGAAAAACACCGCTTGATCTCCTGTTCTCACGTAGCTAGGCGTACAAGTACGCGTTCACGCGGTACGTGTACTTGTGCATTCTGCTTGTGTATCCTGCTTGTGGTGCATTTGTGAATCACGCATCATTATGCGCAATATTCTTTTTATCTCAACCGCTTAAATACTCAACCCGGCATACCCTCCGGATAAAACCGCCCGTTCAGCATGATCGCGGCCTGTCCGCTCAAACACACCCGCCCGGAGGACAATGTCAGGCGGAGTGTTCCGCCGCGGGGCGAAGCCTGATACGCGTTCAACCGCTCCCGTCCCAGGCGTTCCCCCCAGTAGGGGGCAAGCGCCGTATGCGCAGAGCCGGTCACAGGATCTTCATTCACGCCAACCGAGGGGGCGAAAAAACGGGATACGATGTCGATCCCTTCCGTTTTAGCCTGCGCTGTAACAGCGAAGGCCCGGTAAGGGAGGCGGAGCAAAGCAGCCGGATCAGGCGACAAAGCCCGTACTGCCTGCTCCGAGTTGATCCGCACTAGCAGGCTGGGCCGGGCTTTGCCGTTCCCTCCGTAGGCCATAACCTCCAGAATTTGCTCCTGCGGCAGGCCAAGCGCTTCAGCAAGACCTTCAGGTGCAGCGGCGGAAACCGGCGTATAAGCGGGAAAATCCAGCGTTATCCCCTCTTCCGTTTCTTCTGCAACCAGCAGACCGCTGCGGGTGTAAAAACGCGCCGGCTCGCCTGCGGCAAGACGGCCGGTTGCCCACAGCACTTTAGCCGATGCGAGGGTGGCATGTCCGCATAAATCCACCTCTGCGGCCGGCGTGAACCAGCGCAGCCGGTACCCGTCCGCTTCCAGGCGCAAAAAAGCCGTCTCGGACAGATTCATCTCTGCCGCAATCTTAGCCATTAAGCGGTCATCCATTTCTATATCCGGGAAACAAACGGCGGCCGGGTTGCCCGCAAACGCTTGATCCGCAAAGGCGTCGACAATGTACATCGGGAAGCCGCCGTTGTTCTCGCAATCGCTATGTTCCCTATTCATTGCCGGCCCTCTCCTTGGCCTCCAGCCAGCTGTCCCCCGGTTTGTCCGCTTGTACCGCTGTGCTCTTGCTTTCCTGCCCCGTTCTCTGGTCCTCCCGCTTCATCCGCTGGCTTCCCTGCTCCGTTCTCCGGTCTTCCCGCTTCATCGGTGGGCTTTCCGAACTCGTTCTCCGCTGTTCTCGCTTCATTGGCTGGCTTTCCCGCAGCGTACTCCAGCTTTTCCGCCTCGTTCCCAATGCCCGTTCCATTCTCCGGCGGGAGTCCCGTAAGGCGTCGCCACTCCCGGAGCCCCTGCTCCACTTCGTCCCGCGGAAGATTGCCGGCTTCAAGCTCTTCGTCACTTTTGGACAACAGCCGCTGATACAGGGCTTCCCCGTCCGGTCCAATTTCCTCTCCGCTTTCCAGAAGACGGTATAAGCTGTCCTCCGCTTTGGCATATTGGGCGGTCTGCTCGTAGTATTCCGGAAGGAGCCGCTCCGTCTTGGCGGGAAGCCGGTATGGCGACAGCTCCTCCAGCAGCGATTCAATCTCTTTTTTCAAATTGAGAAGCTGGGCATCGGCCCCATGCCGGTCTGCGACAAGGTACAGGTGGAGGGCCTTCATTTTTCGCGGCAATTCCTCTTCGGGTTGTCCGTTCGCTCCGTAAATCCCGCCTTCCTCGCGCAGCATCCGCGCAACTCCCTGCAGCTTGTCCGCTTCCACCGTTCCCCCAATCCGGAACATGGACAAAATGTCTTCAACCGACAAAGAGTTCAGCAGCCGGGAATTCAGCCGAAAATGGCGGTTCAGCAGTTCGTCGATTTCCCACAGCGCCTCCGTTGTCTTGCGCTCTGCCTTTAGCGAAAAGACCTTGGCGATCATCTGCGTCATATCCTCAACCATCCGGACCAAATAATCTCTTCGAAACATGAGGTACAGTCCCTCCCCTGGATCAGTCTTTATCTATTTGCTCATCTTACCGTATTCCGTTCACCAATTCCACACTACGCCGTTGGACCGTACCGTGCAATTCGGGGGATCTCTGTTCCTGCATAAAATACTTTGACAAAGTGTTCCATTCCATTTTACAATCAATCTGGAATACAGATCATACTATTTTACAGATCAATTAGACATGATGTTCGAGCCACCTTGCGACTCTATTATCCTGTGCGGCCCTATCGTCCTTGCGATCCTATCGTCATTGCGATCCTATCGTCCTTGCGCGACAGTTAAACACAGTTTAAAAAAATTAAAGGAGAGGTTTCCTATGCATCCATCCGACAACCAGCTCCCATCTCATTCGCCACATCCGCCGGCCAACACGCCGCTTGCCATTACAACTGATCAGGAGAAGCTGCTGCAGAGTGCCCTGCGCATCAAGATTCTCAGCATCCTGGCCGAAGAAGCGTTGACTTCCAAGCAGGTGTCCCAAAAGCTGAACCGCAGCCCGGGCAATGTGCATTACCACATCCAAAAGCTGCATGAAGGCGGCCTGCTGGAGCTCGTCCGGACCGAGCCGTCCGGCGGCGTCATTCAGAAGTTTTATAAAGCGCGTTCCGCCTGGTTCAAATCGCAGGAGTTTCAGGGCTTCCACTTCCGCAAGGAAGACAAAGCCGAGCATCTGCTGACCCGCTTATCGCTATCCGAAGATGAGTTCACCCGCTTCCGCGAAGATCTGGCCGCTTTTATCTCCAAATGGGAGTCCGCCGACACAAGCGGTACCGAATATGGAATGGAAATCATCATTGGCCGGTTGCCCGCTCCCGAAGACGACAGGCCGGGTCCGGAAGGAGGAGCAATCCATGATGCAGGCGAATGACAGCGCGCAAGCCCGTGTTCATCCTTTAAAAAGCTTTGCCGCGCCGTTTGCCCGGTCGCGCGCTTTTCCTTATCTGTGGCTGGGACATTTGGTTTCTTTTCTCGGCAGCTCCGTCACGATGATTATTTTGCCTGTGCTTGTTCTAACGCTGACGGGCTCGACTACGGTCATGGGGGTCGTAATGGCGGTTTATATGCTGCCCAACGTACTGATGCTGCCTGTGTCCGGCCACCTCGTCGACCGGCTTGACCGGGTCAAAATCATGATGGTGTCGGACATCGCCCGGTTTGCGGTCATGGGCATCATTTCCGCCTTATCCTTAATGGGGCTGCTGAGTATTCCTCTGCTCTGCGTTCTTATGGGGGTTTACGGAATGCTGGACGGCCTTTTTCAGCCGGCTTATGCCGCTGTACGGGCAGGGGTGTTCACTCCCGATATCCGGGTGGCGGCGAACTCGCTGACCCAAATGACCACCCACACCGTCCGGCTGATCGGCCCTTCTCTCGGCGGACTGCTGGTTACCCATCTGTCGGCCGGAATCGGCTTTGGTATCAGCTCGTTTACTTATCTTTTGTCGCTGGTCTGCCTGCTCTATCTGCGCAAAGCAATGAGCGAAGCCCGGGCCGCCGTGCTGCTGAAGGAAACACCAGACGCATCTGCAACTCCGGTATCAGTATCGCCTGCCGAAGAGCGCGCCGCCGACTGGAAACGGGATTTTACGGAGGGCATCGCCGTGCTGCGCAGTCATCCTTGGCTGTGGATTACAATTCTTGCTTTTTGCTTCGTCAATATTTGCTTTTCAGGAATTTCAAGCGTGCTGCTTCCCTGGCTGTTTAAAATTCATCATGGATGGGAGCCCTATGTTTACGGTCTCGGGGTAACCTTTTCAGGCGTCGGCGCGATTATTGCGGGGCTGCTGTTTGGAATGAGACCCCGCTGGCGCCACCGGGGAATGATGGCTTACGGGGGCGCGCTGCTGAGCGGGATTGCGCTGCTTGCGCTGCCTTTTGCCGACTCGCCTGCGGCAGCGGTCGCGCTCTACGCGCTGGAAGGATTCGGCCTCATGATTTTTGGCCTGATCTGGGAGATCAGCCTGCAGGAGCTGGTTCCGCATGAAGCGTTTGGACGGGTGGCGAGTCTGGATATGCTCGGTTCCTTCGCGCTGCTTCCGCTGGGGTATGTGGCGGTCGGCTGGCTTGCCGATCAGATCGGGGGTATCCCGACGATCGCCTTGTTTGCGGGAATCGGCATGGCCGTCGTGGCGGGGGTGCTGTGTGTCCCTGCCATCCGAAAGTTCCAGTAACCGTCCACGCAGGAGGTTGTACCGTAGACTGCAACTATGCGGCTTGGAACTATATAGGCATCGAATTATACGGCACGAGCTATACGGCTTGCATTTTACGGCTTTGAGCTATATCGGCATCGAACTATGCGGCTTACAACTTATGGCATACAACTATACGGCATCAAGCGATGCGGCATCAAATACCTTACAAGAAAAGCGTCCGGGCTTCTTTGCCCGGACGCTTTTCTTATCCAACTTCCTATTCGTTCCCTGATAGCCGTCAGCCAATCCGCTCCATGAACCCGGTTACGGCGGCCGCCAACCGTTCGGGCTGCTCCAGCATGCTCATGTGCCCGGCTTCCGGGATCACTGTCTGGACCACATGCGGCTTGTCCGATGTGAATGTCCGTTCGGCTGGCACCAGGCCGTCTTCTTCACCGGATACAAGCAACACGGGTACACCAGCTGCCGAAATCACATCCCGGCGGTCCGGCCGCTCCCGCATAGCCAGCGCGGCGCCGACCGCGCCTTGCGGCGGCGTCCGGTAGCCGATCTCCTTCGCCTTGTCGAGCAGCTCCGGAGCACGTTCCGCTGTGCGGGGAGCAAATAATCCCGGCACCAGGCCGTCTACAAATGCCGTAATGCCTTCCGATTGGATCGCCGATACGGCGGCAAGCCGTTTTTCCTTGGCTTCTTCTCCATCAGGGTAGCCGGTAGAATGAATCAGGCCAAACGCCTTCAGCCGGGAAGGATGCCGCTGGGCAAAAGACAACGTGATATAACCGCCAAGCGAATGTCCCAGCAGCGTTACCTGGGGAAGCTCCAGCGCATCCAGCAGCACGGCCACATCGTCGGCCATCTGTTCAATCGTGTAGGCTCCCATTGGTGCGGGTGAAGCTCCGTGGCCTCTCAAATCCGGCACAATCAGGCGGTAACTCCCGCTGAGCAAAGGAATGACCCGCTCCCAATACTCCGAACTCCCGCAGAAACCGTGCAGCAGAACCAGCGGCTCGCCTTGACCCTCGTCAAAGTAGCACAGCCGGCTGTCTTCACAACGGATTTTTTCCATGCTCTAATCCTTCTTTCTATGTATGGTGGACGCCCTCAAACGAAGCGCGCCTTCAGAGGCATTAATCTGCCACCTTACCGGATGCTTTACCGGACCCCGGCTGTCCGGGTCTGCAGTCTGCGGAACTCCCGTTCAGGCTCGTGCACATGGTGCGGATTCGGCACATCCTCCGAGTCGTTCCAGAAGCACTCGACGCCTTGTCCAAGCGCAGTTCCCCCAAACATTTTGCAGCCGACACAGAATCCGGCAAGCTGATCTTCCGTTAAGGTTACGATCTTGTTGCGCATGCAGCAGTATACCTGATTATTTTCTGTTTTGTAATTAATGTGGTGAATCCAAGGCATGGCTATCTCTCCTCTTCCGTTTGACTTGACCGTATGATCGTAAGAGTGTAGCAGCCTGTGGGCGAAGCCGCGATAAGTATTATTAAGCAGACGTTCCCCCGTTGAAACGCCGATGTTATCGGCCGAATGCTTCCGCTGCGGCCGCCGCGATGCTGTCCGCCATGCACATCACGCGGTACAACGGTGTAGTTTGCAGCGTCCGGTAAGGCTTGGGCCCGTTCGCGTCAACCACACCGGCTATGCTGTAATTTCCGACCGCGGGCAGACTTAAGCCGACGGAGCGCGCGGGCAAAAGCGGTTCCTCATACACAAAGAAACCGCCTACAGCCCCGGCCGGGCCAAGACAAGCATCAATGGCGATAACGATATGATCGGAAGGGATCGCCGCCGAACGTTCCGCCAGGGTGTGCGCATCGCAGGGGAGCGGCAGTGTACCCACCACGTTGGGAAACCCGTATTCGACCAGCTTGCTGCCGGTAAGCGGACCAAGAGAGTCGCCTGTGGAGCGATCCGTGCCAATGCATAAAAAGGTAATATGCTCCGTGGGATGCAGCCCGCTGATTTTTTGAAAAAACGCCGCCAGCCCTATGGCATCCAGCTTGCTCCGTACGAGCCGCTGCGCATTTTGTTCCCGACTGCTCATCGCTTGTCTTCCTTTCCGTTCAAATCGTGCTTCAATTTTACAACACTTTGCCGCCGCCGGACAAAAAATGTTCGGGATTTCCCAGGAAACATGATAAAATACATGGACAATCAGATTGGAAAGGAAGGTTCCTTCATGGATTTGACAGTACCCAGCAAAGAAAATGTGGAATATATGATTGAAGCAATCAAAACCAAACTGCGTATGGCCAGCGCCGCCGCAATGCAGGCCTCCGCCTTCCCGCTTGAGCGTTATGAGGATATTCGCGAGGTGTATGAGGTGGTTATGGGCAACGCCAGACTTAGTATCGCCGAAGTCGAAGATCTGGTGTCCGAACTGGGCAGATTGCGCCGCGGCTAAATTCGCTGAACAGATGAAGTACAGCTGAGGCTTACGGCTGCTGCGGGACTCAGACCCCGGCTGCTTATCCTGATTTTCGGCACAAAAAAATACGCAAAAACAGCCAAGCCCTGCCGGCCTCCCCTCTTAATTGAAGGAAGACACAGCAGGGCTTGGCGTGTGTCAGGGCAGATCGATCAGAATAAACTCTGATCCTTCTTCACCCTGCCCTTTGATCTTCAGATCGCAGCTGTTGCGGATGCGGGCGGCGTCACCGGCTCCTAAATTGAATGAGCCATCCCGGCAGTCCAGCTCCAGGTTCCCTGAAATCACGAACAAATGGGCTCTTCGGTTTTCTTTTAATGGATGCTTAAGCTCTTTCTCCGGCCCAAGCAGCGACAAATAGATCGTTACATCCTCATTAACCGACAAGGTCCCTTCTTGTCCGGAGCCGGATACCACCGGCAGCAGCGTATCTTGCCTGAATTCCGGCGGAAAATGCTTTGCGTCCCAGCGCGGCTCGGCCCCCGGCCTCGCGGGCAGCAGCCACAGCTGCAGGAACCGGACAGGCCCCAGCTCCGAGCGGTTGCTCTCCGAATGGCGGATTCCCGTGCCGGCGCTCATCACCTGAACGGTGCCAGGCTGCAGCTCGGCTTCGTTTCCCAAATCATCTTCATGATGCAGAATACCGGATACCACATAGCTCACAATCTCCAGATTCTGATGCGGATGGTCCTTCATCCCTGTCATCGGCTGCAGTTCATTATCGTTATGGGCAAGAAGGCAGCCGAAATGCGCATTGCTCGGATCGTCGTAATCGCCAAAAGAGAAGCTGAATTCACTGTGGATCCAGTCTCGATTGGAGGTATGCCTCTGTGCGGCAGTTACAATTTTAATCATAATAATGCACCTCCATGGTGTCTAGTCTCTCCGCAGCGGCCGCCTGCAGAAGCGACTCTGTAATAATTAGGTAATTAGGCGCTTGATTATGTATTTCTTACCCTCATCCTTTGATAGTCAATCACGGTCTGCCGCCATCCGTTTCCGTTGTTTTGCGATGCTTCTTGAACTTAGTCACGTTTTGTAAAGCCTTGTTTTCGGCGGTTTTCTTCTATATATCGGCTGCTTGTTTCTTCTTTTCTGTTTTTCCTGCTCCATTCTTTGCCTTTCGCTAAAACTGTTTCAGCCCAAATCCCCAAGTTTATATACGAAGTAAGATAAGACATCAGGTTATCGACAACGGAATGAAGGAGGCCGGTCCGATGTGGGGACTTCTCATCAGCGCTGTTATGGCAGCCATTCTCGGCATTATCGGCGACGCCCTGGTCGGCGACGATATGCCCGGCGGTGTCCTCGGTTCCATCGTGGCGGGATTTGCCGGCGCCTGGTTGGGCGCTTTGCTGTTCGGCGGCTTTGGACCCGTGATCGGCGGCTTTGCCGTCGTACCGGCGCTGCTGGGGACGGTAATCTTCATATCGCTGCTCGGCCTGGTATCCAGACTGCTTAGACGTGCGGTCTGAGAACGACACATCCATATTCTATTGAAGGAGTGATTGGTCATGAATAAAGCGGAAACGCAGTATCCGGCACAAAGCGGAGGCACCTTCCTTAAAGGGATATTTATCGGAAGCCTGGTTGGCGCGGCAGCAGCGCTGTTGTTCGCTCCCAAGACGGGACGTGAAATGCGCAGTGATCTGTCTGACAAGCTGTCTACAGCATCCGACAAAACGAAAGAAGTCGCAGGCGTCGTAACGGACAAAACCAAGTCGATCGCTTCCACAGTAGGCACCAAGGCATCGGATATCGCCACAACGGTTACAGCCAAAGCCTCCGATCTGTTCACCACCGTTGCCGACAGCAAAAAGCAGATTGCGGCTACCCTGGAGGAATCCGGCAAAAAAATCGGCGATACGGTAAGCGAAGCTTCCGCCGAAGTAGCCGACGAGGCTAAAAAAGCTTCGACAGAAGTAGCGGAACAAGCAAAATCCGCTTCAAAGGAAGCGGGAAAAGACGTAAAAGACGCATCCGACGAAGTATCGACAACCTATAAATCGACGTACTAATCGTGCGGTTGCGAGGGGCTCATCCGCTCCGCCCTATGCAATAGCCAGCTGACCGCAGCTGGCTATTGCTGTGTAGAGGCGTATGCCGTCCCTTTAGCCGCCGGTTCCAGTTCACATTTTTCCGCACCCCCGGCATCCGGCTTACCGTCCGCATTGTCAGCTACCAAAGGGAACCGTTTCATTAACTAGAGCCGATTCGGCTGGAAAGCAGGTGAACATGATGGGAAATCCGACAAACCAGGCCAAAACCTATGAAGTCGAAGATCATCCGTTTGAGTTGAGGCACGAGGTCAAGCGGCTGAACGCCCGGCTGGATAAAATCGCGGAATCGCTTGAGAAGTCCGAGTTCAAAGACATTCTGGAGAATTATACAAATCCGAAAAAACGGATATTGACCAACCTGATGGCCGGCATCTCCCGGGGCCTTGGACTTTCCTTGGGCACCTTCATCATTCTCGGTCTTCTTGGCTATATCATCAGCCTGTTCCTGGATGTGCCGGTAATCGGCGATTATTTGGCCGAGATCAAAAAATACATCGATGCAAACAGCTAAGCTTCCGTTGTTAAAGGGCTTACGCTGCAGAAGTTGTTAACTACCAGGGCCGGATTCCGCTTTGTTGGCGGAATCCGGCCTCTTTGAGTGAGTGAACCGGCGTCAAATTGTAAGAGCCTTCGAGCGGACGCTTCGTTCAAAGCATAAAGCCAACAGGAGATAGACCGGCCTCTCACAGCGGCTGTTCTCCCCTTCGCGGACACCCCGCTTTTATGCAACCTTTTGCGTCATCCAGCTTATTGCATTACACTTTAAGCAGCAGTTAAAAAAACAAAATAACGTGAATAGGAAGGCTTATGGAACATACAAACAAAACACTGCTTGTGAATCTGTTTGTTGTCTCGCCAGTTATGGCTGTTGTGGGATCGGCGCTTTTATCGCCGCTTCTCTTTTCCAGTCCAGAACCCGGTTCAGGCTCCCTTACTACTTTCCCGTTGTTCTTTATTTTGCTGCTGGCGCTGTATCCTTTTCATCTTGCAGTTTCTCTTGTCCAATGGGGAATCAGCCGGTGGGTAAAACGGCAGCAGATCAGCTTCATTCTTTTTCATGCCTGCGGATTGGTCTTCTCTCTTGTCCTCGCCTATCGGATTCATGGCGGTTTCGCCGCGTTGTACCTCAGCTTTTTTATCCTCTCCCTAATATCGTTCATTCTGAGGAGATCTGGCGGGAGTCCGGAAGTATAGTTATCCCTGATCAAATCAGGGCCGCTGACAGGAAGGTATAGTTATCCCCGACGAAACCAGGCCGCCGACAGGAAGGTATAGTTATCCCTGATGGACCAGGGGCAACTGGACTAGCTGTCCTGATGAAATCACGCTGCTAACCGGAGTTATAGCCAGGTCGCGCCCCGCGCCCAAGACGCAAAAAAGCTACGCAGATTGTCTGCGTAGCTTGTCGTATTTAATCCATGATTCCAGTACAATCCTTCTATCCTGCCGTTCTTAATAGGACGAGTTGGACATAATCTGCTTCAGCTTCTCTGTGGCCCGCTTCTGTATACGCGAGACGCTCATCTGCGAGACACCGAGCTTCTGTGCGATCGCACGCTGGGATTGCCCTTCCTGGAAAGCGAGCAGCAGCACCTTCTGTTCCTGTTCTTTCAGCTGGCTCAGCGCCTGCTGCAGGTCCATCCGGCGTTCCACCGTGTCGTAATCGTTGGCGTCGGAGCTGATCAGCTCACCGAGCGTAGCCCCCGTCTCTTCCTGAGACAGCGGCGAATCAAGCGACACATAGTGATAACATTCTCTACCCGCCAGCACCTCTACCGTTTCTTCGACGGATAGATCCAGGTACTGAGCGATCTCTTTGACATCGGGCGAACGCTCCAGCTTGACGGTGAGTTCATCTATCGCCTGCTGAACGAGCGCTCCCTTCTCCTTAATGCGGCGCGGAACCTGTATGTACCAGGACTTGTCGCGGAGAAAATTCTTCATATGGCCGATCATGCTTTTCATCGCATACGGCTCAAATGGAATCCCGAGGCTGATATCGTACTGCTGCAGCAGCCGGATTAATGCCATTTGCCCAACCTGATACAAATCCTCGTATAGATCGGGCCGGTTGCGGGCGATTTTGCCGGCGGCCATTTTGACCATCGGTTCGTATTTCTGAATGAGTACGGTGGCAATCTCGTTGTCTTTGGTCTGCTGGTATTCCCAAATCAAGCCTACCGATTCGTTCACGGACTCTGGGGGAGTCACTTTTTCATTCATACCTTCTCCTCGCTGAGGTTAAGGCGCTTGATTAAAGTGACCACCGTTCCTTTGCCCGCTTCGTTCACGACATTCACATCGTCCATCAGCGCCTGCATCAGATAAAACCCGAGTCCGCCGATTTGAACGTCGCCCAGCTCTTTGTCGTGAAGCGCCGCGCGGTCCGCAGACTGTTCCATTCCGTCAAAGCTCTCCCCCTCGTCCTTGACTGTAATGGACAGCGCAGAAGATCCTACTTCAAAGGTTACTTCCACTAAGCCGTCATCCTGACCGTAAGCATACAGCACGGAGTTATTACAGGCTTCCGACACAGCAACCTTCATATCCTCAATTTCTTCATAAGAAAATCCCATCTTGGAAGCAATCCCGTACAGATTCAGACGAACTATATCGACATATTCAGCACTTGCCGGCAGTTGTAATATTACTTTTTGCACATCACTCATTCTACGTTCGGTCCTTTCCTAGTGGGAGTTCTCTTGGGGGGCAAAAAACTTGGCGATGCCCGTCATATCAAACAGCTTCTGGATTTGCGGCGGAACGTCTTCAACGACAAATTTCGCCTCCATCCCATGTCTTGCTTTCAAAATAGACAACAGGATGCCGATCCCCGTACTGTCGATATAACGCAGCTCTTTCAGGTTAATCACCAAATCCAGCCCTGCATCCCCCACCAGCGGTTCCATCACAAGCCGAAAATCGGGAGCTACCGACAAGTCCAGCTCTCCGCTTAGGCTCACAGTACAGATATTTCCTTCTATCTGGGTCGTGGCATTGAACTTCTCACTCTTATGTGTGTTCATAGACAATCTCTCCTGATTCGTGTTTTCTTTACCAATAACCCTATCTATGCCTTATTGAAACAAGCCCTGCCCATTTCGGCGCCTGGTAATAAATGTTAGGCATGGTTGATCGACCGGTCTTCCGGGACCGGACGGCTGCCGTGGACGTAATCGGTCAGCACCTGCTTAACGCTGCTCAGCTTCAGCGGCTTACTGATATAACCGTTCATCCCCGACGCCATGCAGCGTTCGCGGATGCCTTCCATGACATTGGCCGTCATGGCGATAATGACCGGTTGGTTCGCAAACGGCCCGCCGGCTCGGCGAATCCGCTGCGTTGCCTCCAGACCGTCCAGCTCCGGCATCTGCAGGTCCATAAATACAAAATCAAATTCTTCCTTCAGCACCCGTTCCACAGCGGACTCGCCGTCCTCCGCCACCGCAGCCTCGCAGCCCAGCTTCTGCAGCATGCTCACCATCAGCCGCTGGTTGATCGGATGATCATCCGCCACCAGTACGCGTGTCCGGCGGCTTCGCTCCATCGCGGGATTCATCGAAAATTCGTCTTCGTCCTCCCCCCCGTCATCCTTTTCCGGCAGAGAAACCTCGATCGTAAACACAAACGTGGCGCCTTTCTCTTCCATCGACTCGACACGGATTTCCCCGCCCATCATCTGAACGAGGGACTTGCAAATCGCAAGCCCTAGACCGGTCCCACCATACTTGCGTGTCATGGAAGAGTCCAGCTGTGAAAAAGGCTTAAAGAGACGGTGGCATTTATCCGGCGATATGCCGATCCCCGTATCTTTCACCGTAAACTCCAGCGTCATTTTGCCGCCCGGCGCTTCCGATCCGGACACGACCAGGTAGACGCCGCCCTGATTCGTGAATTTCACCGCATTGGACACAAGGTTAACCAGCACCTGGCGCAGCCGCGCCATGTCGCCGTATACCAGCGTCGGCAGCTTGTCGCTTAGGAAATAGGCGAGCTCCAGTCCTTTTTTGCCCGCCTCCACAGAGAATAAACTGAGCACCTCCTGGATACAGGTCTCCACGTTAAACAGATGCTCTTCCATCTCCATTTTACCAGATTCCATTTTGGTGAAGTCCAGAATATCGTTGATAACGGTCACCAGCGCATCGGCGCTCTTGCGGATAATCTCCGCATACTCCTGCTGTTCGTCTTTCAGCTCGGTTTCCATCAGCAGATCGATCATGCCTACTACACCGTTCATCGGCGTCCGGATTTCATGGCTCATCATGGCCAAAAACTCCGTTTTGGCTTTAGCGGCACTCTCCGCCTCTTCTTTTGCCTTAACCAGTTCCTTGTTGATCCGCTCCAGCTCCTGCGTCTTCTGCTGCAGCAGCTTGGACTGGGTCTGATGTTTTTTGCTGGTCAAGTACATATCGACAAAACCTTCGATTTTGGACTTCAGAATCTGCGGGATAAATGGCTTAACCATATAATCGATCGCTCCGGCGGAATAACCGGCAAAAAGATGCTCGGCCTCTTTGCTGTTGGCGGAGATGAAAATGATCGGAATGTCCTTGGTCTTGTCTCTGGCTTTGATCAATCTGGCGGTTTCGATCCCGTCCATCCCCGGCATCTGTACATCAAGCACGATGACCGCAAACTCATGCTTTAACAGACAGCGCAAAGCTTCTTCACCGGAGGTCGCCTTGACAAGCGTATATTGTTGGCTTTCGAGGACCGCTTCCAGCGCAAGCAAGTTCTCGGGTCTGTCATCTACCAGCAGGATGTGAATCGGTTCGTGAACCCCCATAGGCCCCTCCCATACGCTATTTGATCTTCCGGTATATTTTCTCCACCCGGTCAAGCGGTTCGTAGCATTCGCTGTGACTGGTGAAGTGGATGGATTCCTTGGCTCCAAGCACTAGAATACCGAAGCGGCTCAGACTTTCGTGAAACAGTCCGTGCACATGGTCCCGGAGTTCATCGTTAAAATAAATCATCACGTTACGGCATAATATCACATTAAATTCGTTAAACGACGTGTCTGTAGCCAAATTGTGCTCGGCGAAGATCATGTTTTTCTTCAGAAAAGGTTGAAAAATAACGGAATTATATTTAGCGGTATAATACTCGGAGAACGCGTGTGTGCCTCCGGCCTCCATATAATTCTTTGTGTACAGCTTCATCTTGCTAAGCTCAAATACGCCTTCTTTCGCCTGCTGAAGCGACCGTACATTCATGTCGGTCGCGTAAATCCTCGCCTTGTCGTACAGCCCTTCTTCATGCAGCAGGATGGCCATGGAATAGACTTCTTCTCCCGTGGAGCAGCCCGCATGCCAGATCCGGATGTACGGATACGTCCGCAGCAGCGGAACAACCTTCTGGCGAAAGGTGAGGAACAGCCCCGGGTCACGGAACATTTCCGTTACCGGGATCGACAGGCTGTGAACAAAACGCTCGAAGCAGGAGCGGTCATGCAGCACTTTCTCCTGCAGGGCGGAGATTGTCGGAACATTTTCGGCATGGACGTGATGCCAAATGCGGCGTTTGAGCGACGGAAGCGCGTAGTTACGGAAATCATAACCGTAAAACCGGTGCACTCCATCCAGAAGCAGCTCGATTTCGATTGCTTCCCGCTCGTTTTTTCCTGATACCGCATCCGGTTTGTCGTCAAATCCGTGTCCCATTGAAGTCATCATCCACCGGCTCCTTGTCCTCCGCGCTTCCATCCAAACGGCGCCTTGATTGTACATCTTTAAGTCTATTACCCCAAATGCCGGCTTACGAATACAGCCAAACCCGCATTAACGAAAGAAGCTGGTCGGTTTGGATCGGTTTTTTCATATAATCCGAGGCGCCGGCTTCAATACACTTCGCCCGGTCTTCCTTCATTGCCTTCGCTGTAAGCGCAATAATCGGCAGTTTGTGGAACTGCGGCATTTCGCGGATCCGGCGCATGGCTTCATAGCCGTCCATTTCCGGCATCATCATATCCATCAGCACCAGGTCAAAATCTTGATCCGGCGCCGTAAGCATTTCAATGGCTTCCCGGCCGTTCTCCGCAAATTTAACCTCCATATTGTACCCTTCAAGCACGCTGGACAATGCGAAGACATTGCGGATATCGTCGTCTACGAGCAGAATTTTTCTGCCGTCAAACAATTCTTCTTTGTTGTGCAGCTTCTGCAAAATTTGCCGTTTGTCTTCCGGCAGGTCGGCTTCGACCCGGTGCAGGAACAGCGTCGTTTCGTCAAGCAGCCGCTCAGGGGAACGTACATCCTTGATGATAATGGACTCCGCATATTTGCGCAGCTTCGTTTCTTCCTTGCTGTCGAGATCTTTTCCGGTATAAATGATGATCGGCAGATCGTTCAGGTCCTCCGCGTCGCGGATCTGATCCAGCAGATCGAAGCCGTTCATGTCGCCCAGCATCAAATCGAGCACCATGCAGTCGTATTTCTGCTTCCGCAGCTCGGCCAGCGCTTCCTGTCCGGTCGACACGGCGGTAATGACCACATCGTCATGTCCAATCAGCTCTGTAATGGACCGGCGCTGGATATCGTCGTCCTCCACGATCAGCAGATGCTTCAGCTTGTTCTCTGTGTAGGCCTCAAGCTGCGTAAACGCCCGCTCAAGCGCTTCTTTGGTAGATGGCTTTCTGAGGTAGGCCATCGCCCCCATCATCAATCCCTGCTTCACTTCGTCGTTGACGGAAATAACATGCACCGGAATATGACGGGTGGCGGCGTCACCCTTAAGCTCTCTAAGAATCGACCAGCCGTCCATTACAGGCAGCTGGATATCCAGAATAATTGCATCCGGCAGATACTTCTTCGCCATCTGCATACCTGTATCACCCTGCAGAGCGACAAGAGATTTGAATCCCCGTCCGCGAGCCATACCGAGCAGAATTTTGGCAAAGCTGATATCGTCTTCGATAATCAGCAGCACTTTGTTCCCGGGCTGGATCGTGTCCCGGTCGTCTTCGAGTTCCTGCTCCGGTACTTGCGGCAGGGTAACTGCAGGAACAGGGCGCTGGGCGCTGGACGGAGTCGGAAGCTTCACGGACTCCCGCTGCGGCTTCAAGACGCGGTTGTCTTGCTGCAGCTCGTTCGGGAGGAAGGCCTGTCCCGCGGCAGCTTCGGCCGCCGCCTCGAGCAGATCGCTGTTTCCTTCAACCGGCAAATACAGGGTAAACGTGCTGCCCTGGCCTTCCCGCGAATCGAGCGTGATGGCGCCGCCAAGCAGACGGGACAGTTCCCGGCTGATGGACAGCCCAAGGCCCGTACCGCCGTATTTGCGGCTGGTTGTGCCATCGACCTGCTGGAACGCCTCGAAGATCAAGTCCATTTTGTCCGCCGGAATGCCGATGCCGCTGTCCCGGACCGCAATGGCGATGTAGTCCAGCTCCTTCGGCAGCTGGTCGGGCAGCCGGGATGGTTCAGCCCGCTTGACGGAGAAATCGACAAACCCTTCGGTTGTAAATTTGAACGCGTTGGACAGGAGATTCCGAACAATCTGCTTTAGACGGTGTCCGTCGGTAACGATGGTGTCCGGAACATCCTCCGCAACATCAATATTCAGTTTGAGCTGTTTTTTGAGCGATTGCGGCATGAAATTCTGGTTCACAAAGCTTTCCAGCTCCGTTAGCCGCACCGGCTCGCGGTTGATTTCCATTTTGCCGGCATCCACCTTGGACAAGTCGAGAATTTCATCGATCATCTTAAGCAGATCGGCGCCGGACATGTAAATCGTATGGGCGAACTCCACCTGCTTGCTCGTAAGGTTGCCGTCTTTGTTCTCGGACAGGAGCTGGGACAAAATCAGCAGGCTGTTCAGCGGCGTCCGCAGCTCATGCGACATATTGGCCAGGAATTCGGATTTGTATTTACTGGTTACGGCAAGCTGCTTCGCCTGCTTCTCCAGCTGCCCCCGGGCTTCCTCGATCTCCTGACTCTTCTCTTCGACTTCCTGCACCTGTTCTTCCAGCGCCCGCGTCTTGGCGACAAGCTCGGTGTTGTAATGCTCGAGTTCTTCCTGTTGACGCTGCAGCAGTTCCTCGGAGCGCTTCAGCGCTTCCGTCTGTTCTTCCAGATTCTCGTTGGAGCGCCGCAGCTCTTCCTGCTGGGTCTGCAGCTCCTCGGACTGGCACTGCAGCTCTTCAGTGAGTGCCTGTGATTCTCTGAGCAGCTCCTCCACCTTCAAGCGGCGGCTGATATTGTTTAGAATGACCGCCAGATTCTTGGATAAGTTCTCAAGCAGCTGTGTTTGCAGCTCTGTAAACGGAGTAAACGATGCGAATTCAACTACGCCAAGCAGTTCCTCTTCAAACAACAGCGGATAGATGGCGATGTGCTGCGGCTGCGCCCCGCCAAAAGAGGAAGACACCTTGGTGTATCCCTCGGGAACTTGGGTAAGCCTAATCGGTTTATGATCCAGAGCGGCTTGGCCGACCAACCCTTGCCCGAGCTGGAAGCTCTCCTGCGCCTTAAGCGATTCATCGGCCGCGTAACTGCCGCTCACCCGCAGCAGATTCGGGTTGTTTTCATCCGTCAGGTAAACGGCACCGTACTGGGCGTCAAGCACCGGTGCAAATTCGCTGATAAACATCTGGGCGATCTGATCCAGCGAGTTGATGCCGCGCAGCAGCTCGGTCACGCGGGCCGCATTCCCGTTCAGCCAGGACTGATCCTGCTGAGCCTTCGTATAAGCCAGGGTCTCCTGCTGCCGCTCCTCAATTTCCTCAGCCATTTCTTTAAACACGCGGGCCACATCGCCGATTTCGTCTTTGGAAGTGACCTTCAGCCGGCGAATAGCCCGGATTTTGCCGCTTCCGAAGCTTCGCATCATCATGGAGACAACATTTAGTCCGCGGTTAATGCTCGGAATAATCCACAAAATTACACCCAATCCAAGCAGCAGTCCAACAATGGTAATGAGCGTGACAATTTGAAACGACATATCGTAAGCACTTTGGGCTGAGCTGATGTCCTCAGCGATTTTATAGTCCTCAAAATCGGCCAGACTGTTCAGGCTGTCCAGCACCTCGTTTTGTATCGACTGGCCGGCCGCGTTCCGGTAGGCGTTGGCGGATTGTGAATCTCCATCCGCAAGCAGCCCGGTCGTCCGCTCCTGATAGTCTAAATATGAGGAATACGCCTTCTCAATCCGGGCGACCATTTGCTGTTCTTCGGCGCTGGTCATGGAGCTGCGGATTTGCTCCAGGAACCGGTCCGCCCGTACTTTTCTGGAATCGATCTCACTCCGCTGGGAATCGACCGACTGGGTGTCCGAATTCAGCATGACGGTGGTAAGAATCCGGGCCATATCGTTAACCTGGGCCCGCATCCCCGATGTGTAGCGCACCTTCTGATATCTGTCCTGGTAGATCCCGTTCAGCTGATTGTTCATGTAGTTCAGCCGGTCTAGTCCGATCATCGTCAGCGCCAGCAAAATAGCCAGCATCGCGCTGAAGCCAATGATCAGCTTGGCTTTTATCTTCATCCCTGATTCTGTCCCTTCTTGAGTGAGATCCACACCAGACATTTGTCATCGTCGCGCTTGCCCGGGGTTTCCGTATTCAGAAAGACGTTAAACAATTCATCCTCGCGCCATTCATGACCGCCGTCCAAATGCGAAGTAAGGAACTCAAGCTGCCCTTCCTGGTCGCCATCGAACGCCTCCAGAATGCCGTCAGTATACAGCGCCAAGTGGCTGTCCTCCGAATAGGTCAGCGACTGCGGCTGCGCCTCGATCCGTCCAAACAGGCCGACCGGGTGGCAATTGCTCTCCAGCATAACCGGGCCGTTCTCTCCTTCAAAAAATAAACCCGGCGGATGTCCGGCGTTCACGTAATCGATTCTGCGCTTCTGCGTGTCGACCACCAGATAAATCGCCGTAAAATAATACTGCACCAGCTGTTTCTCGATATACAGCTGGTTGAACCGCCGGTTCAGCTCCTGAATGACCTTCTCCGGCTCAACATAAGTGGTCACCGTGTCTTTCAGCACGGACGCCAGGAACATACAGAACAGTGAAGACGAAATGCCGTGACCCATCATGTCGAGCAAAATAACTGCATAACGCCCGTCTCCGAGATCGTACCAGGAGTACAAATCCCCCGCGAGTTCAAAAGAGGGCTGGTACAGCGCATGAACCTGGAACCGCTCCTCCACAATCGGCAGGCTGAGCACGGCGTTCTGGACAAGAGCCGCCAGCTTGAGCTCATCCTGAATACGCTGATCCCGCTCCTTATGCCAGTCTTTTTCGGCCTTCAGCCTGAGCGCCAGGCGGATACGGGCCATCAGCTCCACCTTATTGATCGGTTTGGTCACATAATCCACAGCTCCAGCGTCAAGTGCTTCCGCAAGCTTCTTGGAATCCCCCACCGCCGTAACCATAATAATTGGAATATCCCGCAGCCGGTCATGCTGCTGTACAATCCGGCACGCTTCAATGCCGTCCATTTCGGGCATCATCATGTCCAGCAGAATCAAATCCACATTTGCATATTTCGGCCGAAGGCTGCTGCCGTCAACGCCAACGCCCAGGATTTCAAGCATTTCCTTGGCCGAAGAAGAAGTGACAATATTGCGATAATCTTCTTTTTTCAGAATTTCCCTGATGATAATGACGTTCGTCGGGTTGTCATCTACGATAAGAATCCTCATGCCATTCCACCTCTCTCAGGCAAGCAAAAACCCTGCCAAATCTACACCTATCTACATCATACGACATGTTCTTCCCCTGTACCATTTACAAAAACACACCATGGAAAATGATGCATATTCAGCAAATTAACCTCCAGTGTCCGCGGAGACCGCCGCGGTTCTGGAGGTTAACCTATGAAGCTATAGTGCGATTCGACATGGTACGGGCAAATCTTTAGTATTATGAAATTATTTGGCCGTCTTTCTGGCAACTACCAGCACTTTGCCGAGGTCCAATTCCTTTTCGTAGAAATCTGCCTCCGCTTCCGAGAAGCCCAGTGACGCAATGTGGGCCCGCAGCTCGTCGCCGCGGGAACGGAACAGGTTGGCAATGGAGCCAAACAGTCCCTCTTCCTTCATGCTCACCTCATTGGTATCCGCCGCTTCCGCGATCCGGCTCTCCCTGTCCTGATCGTGGCTGACCACATAGATTTCTTCCTTCGTATATCCGTTCTCCCGGAGCCGGTTCACTTCCTCGATTGCCTGAACACCGTTCTCCATTACTTTGGCATACGATTGGGCACCGATGGAATCCATGAGCACACTCTCCTTTGGCAGTTTGATCTGATAAAGGGTCGGCTGTATGTTAAAAATGCAATTATCGGATGGATATAGACAATTTTAGCGCATAGACGCACTAGACTATTACCCGGCTTAATGGACAGTTGAAACATTATTCTTCAAAAATTCTTCATTTAAGAAGAAAATTCGTCAAACAAGTCGAGTCCCGTCCACTCGCCGGTAGCGGCATCCCGGTAGATTTTGAGCGCGGTTTCGCCGCGTTTGTAAACCTCGCCATCCTCAGCTATAAAATAAGGTTCGCCTAAAACATCCCGCAGCGTACCTCCGGCCAGCGGCAATTCTTCCCCGTTCAGACGCAATCCATAGGTTCTGACTTGTTCGGGTGTCATGTGTACGTACAGTACGATATCCCCGCACACTCCCGCCGAAGCATTAGCATAGCGGTATTCCGTGCAATCCGCCCAAGGATCGGGCGCGATCCGTTCCGGCTGGCCTTTGCGGGCGGTCAGCTGCCCGGCCGTTTCATACAGCGCGATATCCGCCAGCGACTCCAAACGGTCAAAGCCCGATTCCCGGACTGCAGACGGCTGATGCGCGAAGGCAAGCGTCGAATGCGGAACGCCGGAACGCGCCGGGAGCCCGTCGTCCGCGGCATACGTAACCAAGGGGGACAAAATACCAAGCAGCACCAGAACCCATTTCATGTCGTCATCCCGCCTTTCGGACCGCGGACGCTTCTCCTGTCAGGGAAACATCAACGGCGCAGAGTTTGCCAGAGGCTTGTTCCCATATCGACCATGTTCAAGATTTTTCCGAGCTTCCCTTTGTCCTGCTGATTGTACACCGCATCATACGATTTGACCGTACGTTCTTCGGCTGGCGTCATCGGAGCATTGTCAATGGAGACGGAAGCCGCTTTTTCCTTATGTTCCCGGGTTTTGCGGAACTTCTCAATCACTGTTACCGACGCCTGCTTTACGGTGAGCGTCAGCTCGCTGAGCACTTCGCCGAGATTCTTGACGGAATCCATAATCGGGTCGATTTTTTCAATTTTGTGCTGAACATCGGTTGTAATTTCATTCGCCTGGCGGACGGTTGTTTTCACTTCATAGGTCAGCTCGTCGATGGTCTTCTGAACATCCTTCAGCGTCTGGCTTACATTATCCAGCGACTCCTTGGCCGAACCCAGCGTTCGGATCAGGAAAAAGACAAGTACGGCGAAGGCTACGGCAATGATTGCGATGCTTATTTGTACGAGTGTCGGCATGGACGAACATCCTCCCTATAGTGGTATTCATGACAAGAAAACGGCGATCCGCTCTTTGTTACAGCTTAGTTACCCGGTCGCTTATCCCCCGAAACAACACCTCCAATGCAGATGGACTCCCTCTTTTTCCCAAATTGTTTATTGGTCTCCGTTTTCTTTTGTTCTGTTACACATGTCCTATCAACAGGAAAACGCTTCCCTTTTTACACCAGCCTTTTCAGAATTTATATAATTCCTTCCATATTTATGGTTTTCGACTATATTCCGGTCTCTGGTTTGATTTTCGCTTCTTCTAACTGTAAAAAATACCTGCTATACCGCCTTCCGCCCGTTTACTCCCATATCCTTAACCTTCGCTTTTTGATATGCTTGTTCCGGCTTTGCAAAAATTTTTGGGCGATTTGGTTCATTTTGCCCAATTCAGGGTTACTAGGATATTAGCAAGCAACCAAGAATACACATAATCAGAACCCAAACCACAATAACAGGAGGAATTTGTCCATGAAGAAGAAATTTGCAAGCATTGCAGTAGCCGCTGGTTTGATGGCTACAATGGCCGCAACGGCATCCGCAGAAACCGTGGTAACCGGTACTGCAGCTCCAACGACAGCTACGACCGCTACATACGTTTCCCCGACTCCGGTAATTACACCAGAAGATATTAAACCGGCTACACCGATGATCATCCTGACCCGCATCACGCCGTTCCACTTCTCCACAACCGGACCTGCTGTAGGCTGGCTGGATCCGCAAACCGTTGACACAACCGGTCAAGTCATCACCGACGTATCCGGCAACGAATGGAGAGAAGTGTACACTTGGCTGGGCAAAGCCTGGATCAAGGTGCCTGTAACGGCCAACGTTGTAACTCCGTAAGACATTATTCATCCCGTACATGCAAACAGCGCCCTTATGCGGTCAACCCGCATAAGGGCGCTGTTCTTGTTGTTGCTACCCGTCACATTTTTGAATTCAACAAATAAAACCTGGTCTAGCGCAGTACCGGGCCGCCATACAAAAAGCGGTTGATCCAAGACTGGCTCAGCTGATCGATCCTAACGCCGCCCGAGTTCACCGAATACGTATGCAGCAGTTTGCCTTCCCCGAGATACATCGCCACATGCGTGATTCGTTGTTTGGACTTGTCGATCGACTGGTAAGCGGATGGAGAGCTTCCAATGCTGCTCATAAAAAACATGAGGTCTCCCCGTTTAAGCGAAGCCACGTCATATACAGCCGTGCTGTTGGTGCGGACCCATTCTCCCTGCTGGCGAGAGTCGGCAGGAAGCTTCAGTGCGGCTCCATCGAGGAACATCTGCCGCACAAAATCCGAGCAGTCGAATGTATCGGTGGTCTGACGGTCCGAACCGTATTCGTAAGGCGTCCCGAGATACTTCATGCCGGCTTCAATCACCTGCTCCACACCCGCTGCGGAGACGTCAGGCTGCACTGGCGCCGGCTGAGGTACAGGCGTCGGCTGCGGCGCAGGTGTCGGCTGTGGCGCGGGAGCCGATGGAGCAGGATTCTGGCCCGTGGTCAGCCGGATGTACTTGTCCGACGAACTGGTATATCCGGTCAGCCCTTCGGCTGTCCGAACCTGGTACCAATAAGCATTTGTCTTCTCCAGCACATCCACTTGATCGCCGGGTTCCAGGTAAGCGATTACCTCGCTGTCCGTCGAAGCGCCTGTGCGCAGGCGCACGGAAGACTCAATAACAGCTGTACCTACGGCTGCCGTATTTGCCGGAGGAGCCGTGACGCCCCCCCCGCCCGGCGGCGCCGTTACGCTGCCTCCGCCCTGCGGCGCCGCGGCAACGCTTATGTACTTGCTCGAAGAGCTGGTGTACCCGACAAGCCCGGACACCGTGCGGACTTTGTACCAATAAGCATTCGTCTTCTCCAGAATGGCAACCTGCTCACCCTGTTTCAAATAACCGACCGTCTCCGATGCCGTCGAAGCGCCCGAACGAAGGCGAACCGACGACTCAATGACTCCGGTCTGCCCAGACGTGCTTGCCTGAGCGGATGTGCTGCTTGCATACGCCGGCAGCGCTGCACCAATGGAGAGCGCCGCGGCCAGAGATACAGTAACAATCTTTTGTGTTAGAGGCATGTAGGTTTTTGGCATGTTGTTCCTTCCCCCTAGCAAGATGAGAAAGCGACAATAAGCGCGCGCCGCTTGTTGGCTTCTGTTACCAATTATAGGCTGGAAGGGATATTGGGACATGCTCCCAAATACACAATTCGATGTGCCACTTTATGGAAAGATGCAGGACTAAGGTCTTGAATTCTCCTGGATTTTAGTCAATTCCACAGCTGATTTACAGATTAAGCCGCTGCGTGATTCGATAAAATGCACTTTTCAGGAAGCAGCTTATAGACAAATTGAACCAATTTTTATGGCTGCTGCTTCGTTATCCCGGCACCCGGAATCAACAAATTGTGCGGCATTCCGGCTTACCGGGCCGGCGAATTCTTAGGTTCGACATGGACATGGACATGCAAAATATTATGCAGCTTCCGCATCCGCTCCTCAATGGAGTCGCTGATCTGGTGCCCTTCCATTACGGTCAGGTCGGGATTGACCTCAACTACCACATCAACCAGCACGTGATTGCCGTGCACCCTAGCTTTCATATCCTTGATGCCCTCTACGCCCTGCGTCCGGGCAATCGTGCTGCGCAGGTCCATCAGCCGGTTCTCTTCGAAGCCGTCTGTCAGCCTGTAGGTCGAGTCGCGGAAAATTTCCCAAGCGGTTCTGACAATCAGTACGCCGACCGCAACGGCCGCCACCGTATCAAGCCACGGAAGCCCAAACTGCGCGCCGATAATGCCGACAAATGCGCCGATACTTACCAGCGAGTCGGAAAAATTGTCTTTGGCCGCTGCCATAAGCGCCTGGTTGTTAATCCGTTTGGCCAGCCGCTTGTTGTACACATACACGCCCATCATGGCCGCCGCGCACAGCAGCGCCACCCAGGCCGACCACAGCTGCGGCGTTTCCTTTGGCCCTTCGAAGATGGAACGCACTGCCTCTACAATGACCTGAATGCCGACAATCGCCATAATAAAAGAGGCCACAAGCGCAGCCACCGTCTCCGCGCGAAAATGCCCGTAGGCATGGTCCGAATCCGGCGGCTTCTGCGAGATGCGCAAGCCGATCAGCACCGCTACCGAAGCCACGATGTCCGTCAGGTTGTTAAATCCGTCGGCAAGCAGGGCGCTTGAGCCGAACAGGTACCCGCTGAACAGCTTAAACGCCGACAGCACCAGGTATGCGGCAATGCTCACCCAGGCGCCGCGCTCGCCTTTGCGAATATCCTCATAAATATCGGTCACGGCCGTCTCCTCCTTTGTCCCGGCAATGGGCTAATCTTTGTCATCCTATCCTAGCAAACGCACACTCAGTGGGTCCAGAGCAACAGTGTTGTCCATAAGAAAGAATGCCTTCATTCATTCTTGCCCTTGTAGGTGGTTTTAAAAACCATTAAAATGAGGGCAGGACACGCTTCAAGGAGGATTAAACACAAATGAGCGATAGCAGCGAAAAAGGAAAAATCAATCTCGCCGACGCAATCCGGCAGAAGCTGGAGCAGAAGAAGCAGCAGGCTTCCTCCAAGCCCGGCGCTTTCCAGCCCGGCGGAGTCAAGACGCTGAAGACCCAGAACAACAAAAAACCAAACAATCAGCGCCGCCGCACAGGCGGTTCCTAAGCCAGCAGCATGCAAAAACAGGCCGGCCGGGTTTCCCGGGCCAGCCTGTTTTTTTATATGTCCGCCTATTGAGGACGAACCTGATTACACTTCCACCGGATACATGCGCTGGCGGAGCTCCTTGACTTCGTCACTCTCCAGGTACTCATCGTAGGACATTACGCGGTCAATCACACCATTTGGCGTAATCTCGATGATCCGGTTCGCAATGGTCTGGATGAACTGATGGTCATGCGAAGTGAACAAAATCGTGCCGTCAAAGTCGATCAGCCCGTTGTTCAGCGCGGTAATCGATTCCAGATCCAAGTGGTTGGTCGGCTCATCGAACACCAGCACGTTTGCGCCGTTCAGCATCATTTTGGCCAGCATACAGCGGACCTTTTCGCCCCCGGACAGCACGCTTGCCTTCTTCAGCGCTTCTTCGCCGGAGAACAGCATGCGGCCCAGGAAGCCGCGCAGGAACGTCTCGTCCTGATCCTTCGAATATTGGCGCAGCCATTCCACCAGGTTTAGCTCCACACCGTCAAAATACTGGGAGTTGTCTTTGGGGAAATACGCCTGGCTGGTCGTCACGCCCCACGTATATTCGCCCGCATCCGCTTCCTTTTCGCCCATAATGACATCAAACAGCGTCGATTTCGGCAGACCGTTTGGCCCTACAAAAGCGATTTTGTCCCCTTTGTTCACCACAAAGCTGACTTCATCCAGCACTTTTTCGCCTTCAATCGTCTTCGTCAGACCGCTGACCGTCAGCAATTGCTTGCCGGCTTCGCGCTCGGGTTTGAAGTTCAGGAATGGATATTTCCGGTTGGACGGACGGATGTCGTCGAGCGTAATTTTATCCAGCTGCTTCTTCCGGGACGTCGCCTGTTTGGATTTCGAGGCATTGGCCGAGAAACGCTGAATAAACGCCTGCAGCTCCTTGATCTTCTCTTCTTTCTTTTTGTTCGACTCCCGCTGCAGCTGCAGCGCAAGCTGGCTCGACTCGTACCAGAAATCGTAGTTGCCGACGTACATCTGGATTTTGCCGAAGTCGATGTCCGCAATATGCGTACATACTTTGTTCAGGAAGTGCCGGTCGTGAGAAACCACGATGACGGTGCCTTCATAGTCCATCAGGAAATTCTCCAGCCATTGAATCGATTCCAGGTCCAAGTGGTTGGTAGGCTCGTCAAGCAGCAGATTGTTTGGACGTCCAAACAGCGCCTGCGCCAGCAGGACGCGGACTTTTTCGTTGCCGCTGAGCTCCGCCATTTTTTTGTCATGCAGGTCGCGCGGAATGCCCAGACCGATCAGCAGCGCCGCGGCGTCAGGCTCGGCGTCCCAGCCGTTCAGCTCCGCAAACTCGCCTTCCAGCTCGCCGGCACGCAGGCCGTCCGCTTCACTGAAGTCGGCTTTAGCGTAAAGTGCGTCCTTCTCCTTCATGATGTCGTACAGCCGGGTGTGACCCATAATTACCGTCTCCAGCACCGGGTACTCGTCATATTCAAAATGGTTTTGCTTCAGCACGGCCATCCGTTCGCCCGGAGTGATGTGCACATCGCCCGTGTTCGGTTCGATTTCTCCGGACAGGATCTTGAGGAACGTGGATTTGCCCGCGCCATTAGCCCCAATCAATCCATAGCAGTTGCCGGGGGTGAACTTTATATTTACATCTTCAAAAAGTGCGCGTTTTCCGTAGCGGAGAGTTACGCCGCTTGTACTGATCATGTTTGCATTACCATCCTTTTCGCATAGGGTTTCGGCTCATTATAGCATAAATCCGCCCCAAAAGGCCCGCCCGCGCCGAAAAAGCGGCGGGAATTCCACCGCCCCTCTCTTTTTCGTGTTATTCCGCCTCATTGTCCGGACCTGCGCAGCTCCGGGTGGATGACCAACGTTTCGCCGAGTCCAAGCACCCGGATCCGCTCCGGCGCGATCCCCCGACGCTCCCGGTCCGCTTCCAGCCGGTCCAGCGCCTCGCGCGCCGTATCGTCGGCCAGCCGGAAGGTGCCGTAATGCATCGGAATCATCGTTTCGGCGCCGACATCCACAAACGCCTGGAGCGCCTCCTCGGGATTGACGTGCTGGGAGGTCATAAACCATTCCGGCTCGTACGCGCCGATGGGCATCAGCGCCACGTGGATCGGAAACCGGGCGCCGATCTCTTTGAAGCCCGGGAAATATCCGCTGTCGCCGGCAAAATACAGGTTCGGCGGCAGCTTGTGCGCCGTGCTTTCCCCCGGCGGAATTGGCTGCCCCGGCGGGCCGGGTTGCTCTGACGGACCGGGTTGCTCCGACGAAGCGGGATACGCCGCTGGGCCAGGATGCTCTGACGGACCGGGATACGCCGTTGGGCCACGATGCGCCGCTGGGCCACGATGCTCTGACGGACCGGGATGCGCCTCCGGCGTGGCCGGCTGCAGCACGAACCCTCCCCAATGCGAGGTGTTTGTGTCAAACGGCGTCCGGCGCGTCCAGTGCTGGGTCGGAACGAAGGTCAGCTGAATGTTCCCCGCCGTAATGGTCTCCCACCACTGCATTTCCACACAATTGCGGAAGCCTTTGCGCAGCATTTTTCGCTTCAGTCCGGCAGGCACTATTAGTTGGGTATCTCCCCGCCACAGCTTGCGCAGCGAACCAAAATGCAGGTGATCATAGTGGGAATGAGAGACGAGTACAAGATCAACTGGCGGCAGATCCTGGAGCGGGATGCCGGGCTCGCCAAGACGGCGTTCAAACCCCATCCGCCGGGCCCACACCGGGTCGGTGACGATGTTCATTCCTTCATATTGGATAAAAAACGTAGCATGGCCGATCCAGGTGATAGTAGTATCAAGCCGGTTTTCTTTTAAATAGGACAGCCTCGGGGGCACGCTTGGCACAGTGAAGGAGTAATCCTTGCGTTTCTTGCGCCGTTCCTCCCGCCACTGGCGGAATTCCTTGAGCGTTTTGTCCGTGCTGACATTGTCCATATTGTTGTATCGGATTTTGGGCATGCTGGATCACACTCCTTTTGGAGGCTAAAAAATACGGAAGGCCGAACATGGCGTACCGTTCCGCAGAACGGGCAGGCTTTATTTGAACTGGGTTTTATCGATCGAACCGGGCTTTATTCGAACTTGGCTTTATTCGAGTACCGTTTTATGCGAATACCGTTTTATACGGAACGGCTTTATCTAACCCCCCGCTTTATTCGAATCCAGGTTCCTTCGCCCGGCAAGGATTGTCCGTATGCTGCTGCATTGAGGGCCGAGGCTTGATGTGCCAAGCCTGCCGGTATGAGCCAAGCTTTTCTTTACCTATATTTCACCTGAAAGTACCAAAACAAACACCAGCCAAACGAAAAAAGAAACTGCCGGCGTGTCCCCAATTATACACCTTCTGTGGACTGACTGCGGGCAAGCCAGGGAGCGAGCCGCAACGGGTAGGCGTGTTCGTAGCCGTCTGCGGATACACACCGCAGTGCAGCATGTCTACATCCGTCCGCGGATGCACGCCTCAGTATTGCATGGCCGTAGCCGTCTACGGACGCCCGCATACGTAATCCCAGTCGCTTCACTAGCGGCAGATTCGATGCGGCTTGCTGACGAATCACGCTTGCTTCAGCAACTGCGGCTTACTGACGAATCATACTTGCTTGAGCAGCTGCGGCTTGCTGACGAATCACACTTGCTTGAGCAGCTGCGGCTTGCTCCAGACTTCTATCCTCCACCTGCTCCGCTTTGTGTTTTTCAGTATTCATGAGGTAAAATGCCATTAAAGGCAAGGACTTTGATCACAATATACGGGGAGACGATACCGTTATGAAAATTACCTTTATTGAACCGACGCCCAGCCCCAACACCATGAAGCTGCACCTGGACGAAACGCTGGAGCCGGGTATCCGCCGGACTTATACTGCCGACAATTTGCGCTCCGCCCCTTCCTGGGCGCGGGATATGCTCTCGATTCCCGGCGTTACCGCGGTGTTCCACGCCGCTGATTTCGCCGCATTGGAACGCCGGGGCGGCGCAGACTGGGCGAATATTCTCGCCGAGGTCAAAACGCGCTTCGGCGGGGAAGGCACCGGCGCGGACTGGACGCTGCCGGACGAAAACGCCGGGACGAACTACGGCGAAGCCCAGGTGTTCGTCCAGATGTTCCGCGGCATCCCGATGCAGATCCGCGTCAAAACACCGGGCGGCGGCGAGGAGCGCATCGCGCTGTCCGACCGCTTTACCCGGGCGGTGACGGAGGTCGCCAGCGCCGTCTTGATCAAAGAGCGCAAGCTCACCGACTATGGCGTCCGTTACGGCGAGCCCCCGGAAATCGCGCGCGAGGTCGAGCAGGAGCTGGAGGCGGCTTATCCGCCGGAGCGGCTCGCCTCCCTCGTGCAGCAGGCGATCGCGCACGGCGCGGAAGGCGAATTCGTCGAGCAGCGCGCCGGCCGCAGCCGCGAGGAGCTGCTGGGCGAGCTGAGCCACGACGACTGGCGTATCCGGTACGCCGCGCTGGAGAGCCTGCAGCCGGAGCCCGAGCTGCTTCCTTATTTAAAGGAAGCGCTCCGCGATCCGAAGCTGCAGATCCGCAGGCTGGCCGTCGTCTACCTCGGCGACATCCGGACGCCGGAAGCGATGGAGCTGCTGATGGAGGCGATGTCGGACAGCGCCCCTGCCGTCCGGCGGACGGCGGGAGACACCCTCTCCGACATCGGCGACCCTGCAGCAACAAGCGTCATGATGGCGGCGCTGGACGACCGCAGCAAGCTCGTCCGCTGGCGTGCGGCCCGCTTCCTGTACGAGGTCGGCACGGCCGAAGCGCGGGACGCGCTGCTTAAGGCCGTGGACGACCCCGAGTTCGAAGTGGGCCTGCAGGCGCGGATGGCGCTGGAGCGGATCGAATCGGGCGAAGAAGCGGCCGGAACGGTCTGGCAGCAAATGTCTGAACGCCGGAGAAACTGACACAGGCATGCCGTTATTTGTCATTGCCTTTCCCGGTGTCCATACGCTATACTGAACTCTGTTGTGTTTAGAAACGAAAAAAGACAAGATAGCCTCATCATTCCACTAAGGTGAGGTAGAGGTCGCGAACCGGAAGAGTAAGCAGGGAGTAGACGTTGGGAGAGCCGTCGATGATCCCCTGCCGAAAGGCCTGTTCGCCGAAGTGTACGCCGCGAAGCCCCAACCGGGCGGCGTACGCTGGGGCCGTGTCCGATAAGGAACGGAACTGTCACATGCTGCCCGGGCTTACTGCTCGCAAGGGTCATTACAGCATGTGTTGCGCTATCTTTTTCTGGGAGAATGAGGCGGTCTGTGCACGCTTTAGCGAAGCTGCGGGATCATCCCGCGGCTTTTTTGCATTCCGCGCTCCCCGTTTTGTGAACCAAAACTTTTTTTGAAGGAGTGTCATGAGCAATGTCAGGCAACAGCCATAATCCAGCAGCACCAGGCGCTCCGGACTCCGGAGCCCTCAAAAAAACGTTCAAAGCTCGCCACATGACGATGATCGCCCTCGGCGGTTCCATCGGCACCGGCCTTTTCCTTGCCAGCGGAGGCGCCATTGCGGGCGCGGGTCCGGGCGGAGCGCTGCTTGCGTATGCGGCGGTAGGCATCATGGTTTATTTTTTGATGACCAGTCTGGGGGAACTTGCCACCTACATGCCGGTGTCCGGTTCTTTCAGCACCTACGGCACGCGGTTCGTCAGCCCCGCCTTCGGCTTCGCCATCGGCTGGAATTTCTGGTACAACTGGGCGGTTACCATTGCGGCCGAGCTGTCAGCGGCCACCGTCATTATCAAGTACTGGTTCCCGGAAAGCTCCTCTATGCTTTGGAGTTTGCTGTTCCTGCTGCTGATGTTTGGACTTAACGTTTTGTCTTCACGCGGCTACGGCGAGTCGGAATACTGGTTCGCCATTATCAAAATCGTCACCGTTATTATCTTTCTTGTCGTCGGCGTGCTAATGATCTTCGGCATCCTGGGCGGGCACAATACGGGTTTTGAGAACTTTACGCTTGGCGGTTCTTCGTTCCATGGCGGGTTCTTCGCCTTCCTCGGCGTCTTTATGGCCGCAGGCTTTTCGTTCCAGGGCACCGAGCTGATCGGCGTTGCCGCAGGCGAAAGCCAGGACCCGCGCCGCAATGTGCCGCGGGCAATCCGACAGGTGTTCTGGCGCATTCTGATTTTTTACATCCTGGCGATTTTCGTTATCGGCATGCTGATTCCTTACACGAATCCGGATCTGCTGCGCAGCGGCGTCGATGAAATCGGCGTCAGCCCGTTCACGATCATCTTCAACAAAGCGGGGCTGGCTATCGCCGCATCCGTTATGAACGCCGTTATTCTGACGTCGGTGCTGTCCGCCGGCAACTCGGGCATGTATGCCTCAACCCGCGTGCTGTTTGCGATGGCAAAAGAAGGCATGGCGCCGCGCGCGCTCGGCAAGCTGAACCGCCGCGGCGTTCCGGTCGGTGCGCTGCTTGTCACCACCGCCGTCGGCATGCTGGCGTTCCTGGCTTCCTTTTTCGGCGACGGCGCGGTATACAACTGGCTGCTGAACGCCTCGGGCATGTGCGGCTTCATCAACTGGCTTGGCATCGCCATCTGCCACTTCCGGTTCCGCCGGGCGTTTAAAGCTCAAGGCCGTTCGCTGGATGAGCTGCCTTACCGTGCCAGATGGTTCCCGTTTGGACCGCTTTTTGCGTTTGCCCTCTGTCTGATCGCTGTTCTGGGGCAAAATTTCGGTGCCTTTACCGGCGATTCCGTCGACTGGTACGGCGTTCTTGTTTCCTACGTCAGCCTGCCGCTGTTCCTGCTGATCTGGTTCGGTTACGGACTGTTCCGCAAGAGCCGGGTGATTCCGCTGAAAGAGTGCGACCTGACGCCGCATGAGGAGTAGCCATTACCTTTTCCTTCTATAAGGAAAGGAGTTAGCTGTAACAAAAACCTCCCGTTTGACGACAGAAGCTCAGGCTTCCGGACAAACGGGAGGTTTTTTTCGGTATGGTTAGGGACCCCGCGACTTCGGCGGTTTCGGCGGTTTCGGCGGTTTCGGCGGTTTCCGTGCGCCTCCCCTTTGGACCGCTTTAGCCCCAGTTCAGTACAACCGTCAAATCCGTTGTATTCTCAAACGGAGCCATCGTATAATCCAGCGATGAAATGCCGAGTTCGGACAACACGTCCAGGTCGCGGTTCAGCTTTGCTTTTCCGCCGCGGTACCGGATCGTGGCCGACGATTTCCCCGCACCCATGGCCTGCTCAACAGCCAAACGGATGCCCGGGCCATCGGAGACAATATTCGTTTCATCCAGCAGGTTGTAACGAAGCGCCTTATACAGGGAACTGTAGGCTTCCGCTTTTGCGCCGCCTGAGGCGGCCAGCGCAGCAAGCGTCTTTTGGTAGGATACCGTCGCGCCGGGGTACGATTTGACCCAGCTGTGATCACGCCGCATCTGCGCATCGGTCCGCATGTAGTAATCAATGGAGACTTCTCCTGCCCGGTCGGGAGTCGGGTCATCCCAAGTGGTGTCAAGATGATACCAGCGGCCGTCCAGCTGGATCAAATTCCAGGCATGGGACTGCGAGACACCGCCGGACCGGGCCGTTCCTTCCACGATCAGGTTTTTAATTCCCGCGCCTTCCAGCAGCCTGTAGGTCAGCAAAGAGTATCCTTGGCAAACCGCGCTACCCGTGGTCAACCCCTCATAAGCGGTATATCTGCTTAAGGTCCGGTCGTATTTCAAATTGAGCACAACCCAGTCGTGGATCACCTTTACTTTTTCATGGGAGGTCATGCCGGGCCGGATAATCTTCCCCAAAATCTCCTTGCTCTTCCGGGTAACCCACTCGGTCTGCTGCGCGGTTTCCCGGTATTTGATCATCACCGTAACCGTGGCGGAGTTGGCCGTTCCCCGGTATGTGTAAGTGTAATTTTCGACGGTATAGTTCAGGTAAGGATCGCTTTCAATCGCCTGCTTCAGCGCGTCCCGCATTTTGCTTTTGAGCGTGCTAACCCGGCCGGAAAAGGTGAACACCACCTTGGTGCTGCGTTTCATCATAGCCGGAGCCAGCTTTCCCCGTATGTCGGCCACGGAACTGACCGCTGCGCCCGAGGCGGCATAAGCATGATCAATCGTCCAATATATTGCGGGCGGCACTGCGGCGAATACAAGCATCCCTCCGAGTATAACCTTTAAGAATGACCTCCGTTTGCTTCCCATCCGCTGTCCTCCATCTGCCGTTCCTGTCATCCTTGAATGTAAAAGTAAAAGCGGAGCGTCCTTTTCAGGCCGCCTGCTCTTACCTGAATTATCGGCTGTAAACCCCCGTCTTATAAGCTATAATCGCTGCCTTGCCGCAATATTCCCGCATTTGTTAAGGCGGCGTTAACCTTGTTAATGTGTTCATACTCCGCCGCCTTGCAGTCCTTGTCTCAGGTATTTATTTGCCGCTCCGCAGTTCCCTAGAAATCTAGTAATTCTACTTTAAACTTTAGTCTATCAGCCATGATCCCGCTTGCAGTTCTCCCTATACACCGCCGTAAAAATTGCGTGTACGTCCCTATGACACTTGGCGTGCCGGATCATAGATTTGCAGCATACCCTGTACTATCAAACGGCAAAGGGGGTGTAATTATGGCGATTCTTCTCCCCGAGCAATTCTTTAATCTTCAGCCGGGCGTCGGCAAATCGTTTTACGAAAATCTGTCGGGCGGTATTAACGCAGCGGTTACGGTGCAAAACAACTCGGCATTTCCAGTCGATCTTGTCATCGCGCGTGTGAATGCTCCGGTGATCACGTATACGATCCCGGCGCTCAACAGCCTGACATTGAGCGTCACAGCTCTGCTGTATGCCGCACTGCAGGCTAGCCCGGCCGGCGCTGTCTTCGGTACGATTCAAGTGGCAACTTCGGACTTCTAATCTGATTTCTAATCGCACTTCTAATCGCACTCTCGCCTCTGTGCAGTGCCCTCCCTGTTCCTCTCCTGGCGGGTGTGCATGACGCCGCCCGCCGGGACAACCCATTCGCCGCAGTTAGATGTTATATAGCTGTTCTATCAAAAAACGTATTGAGCGCATGCAAAAGAGGCGGTCCCAAAGTCATTAATGACGGGACCGCCTTTTTTTTCTTTTCCATTAACAGTTCGTCTGATCAAAAAGTTACTCACGGCCTGCGAAGGGCGTTATATGCGAATTTTCGGCTGCTAAAATATATCTCTATTTGGAATAAAAAGGTATTCAATGTTATTAAGAAATGTTATACTTCCCTATGCACAACTACCATATAGTGCAACAATTTAACAATGGGAGGAAACTCCAACATGAAATTTGCTATTGAGTGTATGCTGATAGCTACATTGTTTGCACCAAATATTATTTTTTGGTCATCCTCAGCATTTGCTTATGATAATACCGCAGCCACCATTTCAGATCCTTCCCCCTCCATTTCGACAACTATTCGTATGGGAAACCAAAATGGGGTTGGAGATGGAATGAAGACTCCACTTTCGACTGATGCACAAATTGTGAATCGCCCAGTATCCGGAACTGATGAGGAAATTGTATTTAATATTAAGCCACACTATGGTTATGTAAGATTTTATTTGAAGAACACAGGAACAACAACGATATATGTATCCATTAACCAAGGAAGTGCTTCTGGCACTTTAAAACACTCCGGTTCAGTGCAGCCCGGAGAAGTATTCAATGAGATTTTGAATAAAAATGGCGCATGGTCAACAGGTGACTTTTACGTTAGTTTAACATCGGGAAGTGGACCTATGAATGGACTACTTGGTGTGCGTACTAGTACGGATTTGAATTTTTAAAAAGTCCTGGAAGTGAATTTGTGGACAACCTCGTAATAAAAGAAGCCTATTTCAGAAGAAACCAAGGAACTGAGGGTGTCCCGGTCATTTTTACGACCTTGGGACACCCTCTTTCATATCACACAAAAACTGTTCACTCCACAGGAAGCCTCTACGCAGCAGTCAAGTGTATACCCTACGATGTTGACAGCACATAACAGCCATCAATTACACACCCCATCCGGGGGCGGTTGCTACACCGCGGCCAACCGATACACCGCCCCCGCAGCCGTCTCCATCCCGTCCGCCGCCGAAACAGCGGACCCGTCCGGACCGGCAAGCGTCCAGCCGCCTGCATTCAGCAGGCGCAGCGGCCGTCCATGCGTCGAGGTAATGACCGCCTCCGTCAGTTTGCCGTGGCTCCACTCCATATCCACAATAAAGCCTCCGCGCGCCCGCAGCCCTTTCACCCTTCCCTCGCTCCAAGCCGCAGGCAGGGCAGGCAGCAGCCGCAGTCCGCCTTCGTGGCTCTGCAGCAGCATTTCCGCGATGCCCGCTGCCGCCCCAAAGTTCCCATCGATCTGAAACGGCGGGTGATTGCCGAACAGGTTCGGCAGCGACGCCTTGGACAAGATCCGGCGTAGGATGCCATGCGCCCCCTCCCTGTCTTCCATCCGGGCGAACAGGTTAAGCAGCCAGGCGGCGCTCCAGCCCGTATGTCCTCCGCCCTGCTCCAGCCGGGCCCGCAAAGACCGCACCGCTGCTTCGTACCGCTCAGGCGCGCGTTCGCGGGTAATGGCGCTGCCCGGATACACGCCGTACAAATGCGAGACATGCCGGTGCCCCGGCTCCTGCTCGGCAAAATCCTCCGGCCATTCCCGCAGCCGTCCGTCCGGCGCAATGCCCGGATGCTCCAGCCGCGCAAGCCGGTCCTTCAGCTCCTCCTGAAATCCTTCGTCCGTCCCCAAAATGGACGCCGCCTCAATGCAATGCGAAAACAGCTCCGCGATCAGCTCCATGTCCATCGTTGATCCTGGAGCCGTGCTGCAAGGCGTCCCGTCCGCTGTCAAAAAGACGTTCTCCGGTGAAGTGGATAAGCCAGTAACTAGACGTCCATCCGGGCGTTCGGTCAACCAATCCATGCAGAACAAAGCCGCTCCCTTCAGCAGCGGATACGCCTCATCTCTCAGAAACGCATCGTCAGGCCGGTAAGCGTAGCGTTCCCACAAATGCCGTGTCAGCCAGACGCCCCCCATCGGCCAGAACGCCCACATGGCGCGCCCGTCAGACGGAGAGGTCATCCGCCACAAATCGGTATTATGATGGGTTGTCCAGCCCCTGGCACCGTAGTGAATTTTGGCAGTCCGGGCCCCCGACTCCGCAAGTTCGCCAATCAGCTGAAAAAGCGGTTCATGGCATTCGCCCAGCCCGCAGCTTTCGGCCGGCCAATAGTTCATCTCGGTATTGATGTTCGTCGTATAATTGCTGTTCCACGGCGGCTGCAGATGGGGATTCCAGATGCCTTGAAGATTCAGAGCCTGGGTCCCCGGCCGGGAACCGGCAATCATCAGATACCGCCCGTAGTGAAACAGCAGCGTTTCAAGCCCGGGATCATCGGTACCTTCCCGGTAGCGGTCCATCCGCTCATCGGTTGGAAGTTCTTGCGCCGCAGCGCCATCAACCGCCAGCTCGACCCGGCCGAACAGTGCGGCATGGTCTTCCGTATGCCGTCTGCGCAGCTCGGCATACGGCCGGGCGGACGCCGCCAGCATACGCGCGGCGCTGTCCGCCGGATCGTCTCCGGCAGCGCCCGGCATGACGCCGTAACCGGCGTAGTCGGTCGCCGCAGAGAGGCGCAGCGTCACAGCCGATGCTCCCCGGACCAACAGCGCCTCGCCGGCCGCATCCAGCGTGCCGCCTTCCGCCTCCGCCGTCACCCGGACGGCAAAACGGAGGCCCCGGTCCGGCTCATACAGCACCGGACGCGGATGGTCGCCGACATAATTGTCGGCGACATGCGACGGCGCCCGCCCTGTCAGCAGAAGTCCGCTGTTATCCGCACCCTCCAGCTTGCTGGGATGCGGTGTGGACAGGCGGATCGCAAGCTCTGGCAAAACAGCCTCTCCTGCAGCGGCAAAGTCCAGCGTTTCCGCCCGCATATGTACGACAATCACGTTATCCGGTGCGCTCGCAAACGTCTCGCGCACAATCCGGACTCCGCCGTATACGAAGGATACGCCAGCAACCGCCGTATCCAGATCCAGCTCCCGCCGGTACTCGAGTACCTCGCCGTCCAATCCCAGCGTCAGGCGCAGGTCGCCCAGCGGCTGGTAGGATTCAGTCCGGCGTCCGAGCAGATGCGCTTCAATTTTCCGCTCGGCTTCCGCGTAACGTCCTTCGGCCGCAAGCTGCCTGGCCGGTCCCAAGTGGCGCAGCGCCTCATAGTTCGCCGTGTCGCGGGGAAATCCCGACCACAGCGTGTCCTCGTTAAGCTGGATTAGCTCCTCTACCGCTCCGCCGTACACCATGCCGCCGAGCCGGCCATTCCCGATCGGAAGCGCTTCCTCCCAAACCTGCGCGGGTTTCCGGTACCACAGACGCCGTGGCTCCCCTGCCCCTGGTCTGCTCTCCCGATCATTTGCCTCTGATGTCATCCGTTATTCCCCTTTCTGCCTCCGGACGCTGGCCGGAGCTTGTTCATGATCACGTCTGCCCGACAGCATACGGCCGGAAGACCATTCAGCCGCGCGCCTCGGAAAGGGCCATTCGCTCTGATCATATCACGATCCAGCCGCGTGCAGCTTGCAATATTCCGTTGCGTCTTCCTTCAATCCTGACAAAATAATCGCACGAACCTGCACTGCCTCAACCGAAATAACAGGGCGCTATAAACAAACGGGCGGAAAACCCGCACTTATCGTTCGGGCTTCCCGCCGCCTGTTCCAACCATTTAACCTATGATTTTACTCCTGCTGTCTGCCGGATGCGTTAACCCATACTGTCCAGCCGGATATGTTACCAATGCTATCAGCTGGTACGTTAACTCATCCTGTCATTCAGTACGTTAACTCATACTGTCATACGTTAACCCATGCTTTCAGCCAGTACGTTAACCCATGCCGCCTGCCGGAAACGATTATTCGTTCCAGAGCTTCACGCGTTCTTTAATCAGTTCTTCGCGAAGATCTTCGGCTTTATCCACACCTGCGCCTTCGATTTCTTTCATGTAGTTATCCCAGATTTTATCGAAGTCAGCCGGTTTTGCCAGGATGGCTTCCGGAATCCGTTTCCAGGTGATGTCTCTCAGCTTTTTGTCGAGTACCACAATTTCGCTGTCGCCAGGAATTTGGATGTTGGAAGCTGTACCCCACGGTCTAACCTTGAACTCCTCTTCTTTCGGGAACAGGTCTTTCCAGGTGGTTGCCTTGTATGCAGCCAGCGTTTCTTTTTCGACGTCATTGTAGCCCGAAGTAATCAGCTCAGGGAAGTTCGTCGTGTAGTAGTTGCCGGTGGAATCTTTTACGCCGTCGCCATAACGTGCGCTCAGCAGCGTGTACAGACCGCCTACGTTGTTCAGACCGGTTTCTTTTTGGAAGTTGGTCGAATCGTTCCATTTGCGTTTGTTAACATCTTCAGGAATAACGCGTTTGCCATCAACGACGTTGTAGTGCTTGCCTTCAATACCCCAGTTGGTCAGGATTTGGCCTTCATCGGACGCCAGGAAGTCCAGGAACTTGATGGCGCGGACCGGATCTTCGCAGTCTACGCTGATGCCGATGCCGTAGCCGCCCATGAAGCCTGTCGGCCAGAAGGACGTTTCTTTATATTCTTCGCTCAAAGTTACCGGATAGTGGCCGTAACCCTGGTCGTATTTACCGGCGGATTTCAGCGCTTTTTCGCCGTCGCCGTAAGCCCAGTTTTGGTCGATCAGACCGATGACGCGGCCGGTGGCGATTTTAGCTTTGTATTGGTCATACTTTTGCACGAAGCTTTCCGGATCCAGCAGGCCGATGTCGTTCATGTGGTTCAGCCAGCGGAAGTATTCTTTTTCCGCCGGGCGGCGGAAGTGGTACGTTACTTCCTGTGTGTCGATGTCAACGGCGTATTCGCCGTCGTCAGGCGAACCGGTGGTCAGGAACGCAGGGTTCGTTACCGTGATATACATATACCAGTCGTCTGCGTTCAGCGTCAGACCGATGTTTTTGTTGCCGTTTTCATCTGTCGGGTGTTTTTCAAGATACGATTTGATGACGTTCTCAAAATCCTTTACCGTCTTGATCTCCGGGTAGCCGGCTTCTTTTACCGCACGGTGCTGAAGCTCAAATCCGCCGCCTGCGTCAAAATATTGGTTATCCACACCCGCATAGGTCGGGATGGTATAGATCGCCGGATCGTCAACGCTGTAGCGGGAACGCTTCAGCCCGTCTTCGCCCAGCACCTTCTTGATGTTCGGGGCATGTTCTTCAATCAAATCAGTCAGGTCAAGCATAGCGCCGACGTCAACGAGCTTGGATACGTCCGCTTTGGCGCTGATCAGATCGGGGTAATCGCCGCTTGCTGCGATCAGGGCTACCTTTTGTACCGGGTCGCCTACAGCAAATTCCGCGTCGAGTGTTACGCCTGTTTTCTCTGTAAGGGCCTTGCCTACTTCATCCTGCATGCCCGTCCAGTTCGGGCTCGGGTCAGCGCTGAAGAAGCTGAACGTAATTGGGCTGTTGTCTTCCGATGCGGCATTGCTGCCTTTTTGCGCTGCGTTGGTGCCTTCCGGCTTGGCGGCGTTGCCGCCGTTTGCGGTATTGCCTCCGTTATTGTTGCCGGAACAGCCTGCCAGCAGACCTACCAGCATCGTGGATGCCAGCAGCCAGGACGAAGCTTTTGCTTTTATGTTTCTTTGGCTCCCCATCGTAGTAAACCCTCCTCGGTTATCATGAATATCTATCGTATCACAGGAATCCCTGTTAATACCGACTGTATAAACCTTCCTCCGCACTGCTGCCGTATCTGCGCTTGTTTTCAGAAATTACATTAAAAGCGTTTGCAAAATCATCAGCAGCATAAGGCTCAGCATCGTCGAAAAAAGGGGCCCGGCCTCCGCCGGGGGACTGCCGTCTCGCTGGAGACAGCGAACTGCGAATAACTGCATTTTTACCGGCTCTGTTTCGTGCGGTGCGGCCGCGGAAGGCACTGGCCGGACGGACTGCTTGGCTCATGCGGACCGTCCGGCGGCAGCCTTAGCTTTTCACCGCACCAAGCGTCATGCCTTTTACGAAATACTTTTGCAGGAACGGATACACAATCAGGATGGGCAGCGTAACGACAATGGTGATCGCCATTTTGATGGATTCCGGTGACACCTGATTGGTCGCCGAAGCGATAACACTGCTGCGGTAGTCGCCGCCGCTGTTGCCCGAAGTGGTGCTCTGGATAACCTTCATCAGCTCGAACTGCAGCGTAGTCAGGTGTTCGGCCGAACCGTTGTACAAATACGTATCGAACCAGGCGTTCCACTGTCCGACGGCCAGGAACAAGGCGATGGTCGCCATAGCCGGCTTGGTCAGCGGGAGAATAACACGCCACCAAATTGTGAAGTCATTTGCTCCGTCCAGCTTAGCCGATTCCTGCAGCGCATACGGCAGGCCGTCAATAAAGGAACGGATAACAAACACGTTAAAGGCGCTTACAATGCCGGGAAGAACATACACGGCAAAGGTGTTCATTAGTCCGAGGTCTCTCATCAGCATGTAAGTAGGAATCATACCTCCGGATACATACATGGTCAGAGCTAAGAAAGTGGAGACGAATTTGCGGCCTTGGAAATCCTCGCGGCTGACTACAAAAGCCAGCATCGAAGCGCTGAGCAGTCCCAGCAGGGTTCCGCATATCGTCCGCAGCAGCGAAATTTTGAAGCCGGTGATCAGTCCCGGGAAGGAAAAGATTTTGGCATAGTTGTCCCAGGTAAACTCACGCGGGAAAATCGTCAGGCCACCGCGTACGGTATCAATGGAATCATTAAACGATATGGCCAGCACGTTCAGGAACGGGTACAGCGTAATCAGTACAACAAGGATAACCACGACGTGTACCACGATATCGAAAATCCGGTCCGACCAGGATTTGCGGCTGGACATTTGGGCGAGTCCCATGAATCGCGCCCTCCTCTCTTAAGATCAGTCTGTGTTCGCCGGCGATTCGGCCTACAGAAGGCTTTCTTTGGTGGTCCGCTTGAAAATACCGTTGATCGTGAACAACAGCGTTACACTGATGATCGAGTTAAAAATATTGATCGCGGTACCAAAGGAATAACGTGCCATGCCGAGACCGTAATTCAGCGAGTACAGATCAAGCACCTGCGAGTAATCGGTAACGAGGTTATTGCCGAGCAGGAACTGCTTCTCGAAGCCGATGTTCATCAGGTTGCCGATCGACATGATCAAAAGCACGATGATGGTTGGCCGGATACCGGGCAGCGTAATATGCCATACCTGGCGCAGCCTGCTTGCACCGTCAACGCGCGCCGCTTCATACAGCTCGGGTCCAATACCCGCGATCGCGGCCAGATAGATGATGGCGTTCCAGCCGGTCTCTTTCCACACATCCGATAAGGTAACGATTCCCCAGAACAAATGGCCTTGGGCCATAAACTGGATGGGCGTGTCGATAAAACCGAGGCCCAGCAGGATATCGTTAACTAATCCGTTGTCGGTCGAAAGCATTTTTGTTACAATGCCCGCCGCCACGACCCAGGACACGAAGTGAGGCAGATACGAGATCGTCTGCGCAAAGCGTTTAAATACGCCAAGACGCACCTCATTCAGCAGGATGGCAAACGTAATCGGGAAAATGAACCCCGCTACCAGGCCCATACCGCTCATCGCCAGGGTGTTGCGGAGCGCGAGCAGGAACTGATCGTCCTGGAACAAAGCTTTGAAATGCTCGAACCCTACCCACTTCTGCTCAAAAAATCCGCGGGCCGGTTTGTATTTTTGAAAGGCCATCGTCCATCCCCAAAGCGGGAGGTAACTGAATACGAACGCCCAGATGACAAAGGGGATCGACATCAGGTATAAGTACTTTTGGTTTTTGAAGGTCTTCCAAAAACGTCTGCCGCGTGCCGGCTTGTTTCCGGAGTGTGGTGCGGTTGAATCCGGTTTCTTTAGTGCTGTTGCCGCTTTCATAACCGTTCCCCCTTTCTGTATCCTAATTCTAAATGGCTGTAAGCGATTGCAGTACCCTATAAATTTGATCTAAAATCCGGTGAAAATTAGACATTTCCTCCCCCCTTTTTCGACAAAAAAAGCCCCGCCACAGGCAACCTTTACCGGTTACTGCAACGGGGTTTCGTTAAACTTTAGTTATCGTTTTGGTGCGGCTTGAACTTGCCGCTTCATGCCAATTTGGCTTAGGCGGCTATGCATCAGCGCCCGGGCGATCGCAAGCACATAACGGCGCACTGTTTTCTATTTGTTTTTTCGGAAGGAAGTCGGAGACACCCCAACATATTTCCGGAACTTGGCGTTAAAGTAATCGGGATTCATATACCCTACTTTTTCGGCCACTTCGTACACCTTCATCCCTTCGGCCAGCAGTTCCTTGGCCTTTTCGATGCGGACCTTGTCGAGATATGTGTTAAAATACTCCCCGGTCGTCGTCTTAAACAGCTTGCCGAGATATGCGCTGTTGTAATTCAGCAGCTCCGCCAGCGTCTCCAGCTTCAAATTCTCGTTGTAGCGCAGCTGCATCAGGCCGATGATTTTCCGCACCTCGTTGCCCCGGCCGGCATACAGCCGCGACGCGAGTCCCGCCAAGAACCCGGCGGCCTGCTCTTCCAGCTCGGACAAATAGCGGCTGCGGTACAGCTCCCCGATCGGCGCGGCATACTCCGCTGTGTAGCTTCTTGCTTCCGGATAGGCCGGCTCCAGCCGGAGTAGCACGCTGCTCACGATCCGGACAAAAGCCTCCCGGACCCGCGTCTCGTCCGCCCCCTCCGCTACAAGCAGGCCGGAGATCCGGGAGATCATCGGGCGGACGGCGTCCACGCTGCCAGCTTCGACTGCAAGCAGCAGCCGCTCCTCCCCTTCATTCAGCTCCATCTCCGATCCGGGGGCAGCCGGCCGTTCCATCGCTGGAAATGCCCGGCTGAGCAGCTTGTCCCGCTGCCAGAAAAACCGCTCGCGCAGCAGCTCCCGGGCACCGCTCAGCGACCGGTACGCCTCATCCGCCGGAGCTTCGCCTCCGGCCGCGGCGCTGAACGCGATTCCGGCTTCGTGCAGCGCCCCGGACAGCTCGCGGTACAGCTGGCCGCAGTCGGATTCACTCGCCAGCGGCCGCTCCAGCACCACGCCCAGATACGGGGCCTGGGCGAACACGAATCCGTCCAGCTGCGTGAACCGCCGTTCCAAAAGACTCATGGCGTCCATTAGTCCCGCCTCGGCGCTGCCCTCCCGGCCGCTGCCTGCATGGTACGGCTCGATCAGCACCACTTCGCAGCTCTGTTTCAGCCCGAGCGCTTCCGCGGCACGCCGGGACTGGCCTGCTTCCCGCTGATCCTCGGGCACAGCCAGCAGGTCCCGCAGCAGCGCTTCGCGCCGGCGGGCCGGCTCTTCTTCGCTCCACTGGCTGAAGCGGCCTTCCTGCTCGATTTTATCGCGAATCTGCACCAGATGGTTATTCATCTCGTCTTCATCCACCGGCTTCAGCAGATAACCGTCGATCCGGTACTGGATTGCCTGCTTGGCGTATTCAAAGTCGGCGTACCCGCTCAAAATCAGCACATGACACTCCGAACCGCGGCCGCGCAGCTCGCCGATCAGCTCCAGCCCGTCCATACCCGGCATCCGGATGTCCGCGACCACTAGCTCCGGTTGGTGTACCGCAAATTTTTCCAACGCATCAAAGCCGTTAGCCGCCGTAGCAACAACCGTATAGCCCTGGCTCTCCCAGTCAATCAGCGACCGAAGCCCTTCACGCAGCTTCGGCTCGTCATCCACAATCAACACTCGAATCATCAGGCTCCTCCTTCCCGGGGAATCCGGAACTGGACTGTCGTTCCCCCGCCGGGTTCGCTCCGCAGCACCAGACCGCGGTCTTCCCCGTATGACAGCTTCAAGCGGTCGTGCACATTCCGCAGGCCAATCCGGTCACCTGGACGCTCTTCGCCGGATTCCAGCTTGCTCCGCACCTGTTCCAGACGTTCCGTCGTGATGCCGACCCCGTTATCCGTAATCGTAAACACGGCTGCATCCCCTTCTTGATGAACGTCCACGGTGACAAAAGCGCCCTCCGCCTTGTTGTCCAGCCCATGCACCACCGCATTTTCCACCAGCGGCTGAATAATCAGCGGCGGAATCAGGAACTGTTCCAGTTCGGGGTCCACCGTGAAGCGGTAACGCAGCCGGTCCTCGTACCGGAACTGCTGGATCTCCAGGTAGCAGCGGACCATCTCTAACTCCTGGCGGAGCGGGATGTTGTGGTGGCCTACCTCCAGGCTGCCGCGCATCATTTTGCCGAGCAGATGAACGACCTTTGCGATTTCGGTCTGCCCTTTCATATGGGCTTCCATGCGAATGGCCTCCAGCGAATTGAACAAAAAATGCGGGTTGATCTGGCTCGCCAGCATTTTGAACCGGATGTCGCTTTGCTTAAGCTCCAGCTGCCGGTTCTGTTCGTTCGACAGCTGTACCTCCAGCATCAGCTCGTGGATACTGCGCACCATCGAGTTGAACTGCTTGGCGAGCAGTCCGATTTCGTCTTTGCCGTCGATCTGCAGTGTAGCATCGAAATCGCCGGTGCCGACCCGGTTGAAGTGGCGGCTGAGCCGCATCAGCCTGCGCGAGAACAGCGATGAAAAACTGTAAATCAGCAAAAACGCCAGCACCAGGCTGACCGCGATGACCGTCAACGCAAGCCGGATAACCCGGTTGGGTTCCTTAACAATGCTGTCGACCGAAAAAACGGAAATAATCCGCAGCCCGTTCCGGCTGGATGCCGGCGTTAGCTCATCGATCAGCACCCTCGACTCCTGCCCGTCCATCACCGCCTCAAAGTTTCCGCTGCCCCGGTTCAACAGCGCCGTGTCGAATTCAATCTCTTCCAGCGTGCGTCCGATCCGGTCGCTCCGGTTCGCCGCGACAATATGATGCTGGTCGTCGACCAGCATCGTCTCGAACGTCTCCTGATTCAGGATGGCCTGCAGCATGGCGGAGTTGACGTTGATCACCAGCACGCCGAATTTTTCGCGGCCTTCCAGCTCGATTTTGCGTGTAAGACTCAAATAATACCGGTGATCCCGCTCATCCTGAATATAAGACCAGCTGGACATATAATTGTAGCGCAGCGCCTCCTGATACCAGTCCTTCTGCTTGATCTGGTCGGAGACGTTAATCAGCTCCCAGTTGTTCAGCAGCGTGTCGTTGTCGGTGTACATGCGAATGTTGGATATTTCCTTATAGAGCTGCACGTATTCGCTCATGACAGGATAGTCCCGGTACGCTTCCACCACATCGTATACGCGCTCATAGTAATCGACCGCCAGCCGCTTCAGCCGGGCGTCGTTCGCCAGCCGGTACGCAATATCCTGGGAGACGCCAATCACCTCTTCGGTCCGTTTTTTCACCCGGTCGACGTTGATGGACGCTTGCTCGATGGCATTATCAAACGCCATGCTCCGCATCTGCTCCGTCAAATACCCGCCCACCAGCAGCACCGGCAGCAGCGTCACCAGAAAATACGCCAGCAGCAGCTTTTTGCGGATCTTAATATTGTTCAACGCCCGAATCCATGGTTTCAACACGTTGTCTATCGCCCCCGATACTCTCACTCCCCTAAGCAAGCGCATACACGACGCCCTGACACAAAACGCCGAATGCGCTTACGTTATTACAGATTACCTAAAAAACCGACAATCGGCAATGGTAGGGTTGTGGGGGATTTTTCAATTTATGTACTGTGTAGGGTGAGGGGCGGTTGGCGTAAATGGGTGCGGGTGACTCGCTGGTATGATTAGGGGTTGTGTGGAGTGCGGCATTAAACAGTTGGGAGAAGTTACTGGGAGGCATTTCAATGCACGCATTCCATACGTAGCGCGACCCACAACTGACCGAGTGCTTCCGTCGGTCATAGATTTCAATCCACGCACTCCATACGGAGTGCGACGGTGGATGGGTTTAACAATCTCTCCCCGGGAATATTTCAATCCACGCACTCCACACAGAGTGCGACCCCAGATTACTGCACCGACCCCGCCGCCTCTCTGATTTCAATCCACGCACTCCACACGGAGTGCGACCTCCGGCTTCTTCTCGTCGTCCCCTTTGACATGATTTCAATCCACGCACTCCACACGGAGTGCGACGCGGGCATACAGCGATGTAAATCAGTATCTACTGCGATTTCAATCCACGCACTCCACACGGAGTGCGACACGTTCCGGCATACCTTCGCGAAAATGTACATCATATTTCAATCCACGCACTCCACACGGAGTGCGACGAGCGCCGTCAATGCAAGGCTGGGCGTTTGAATTATTTCAATCCACGCACTCCACACGGAGTGCGACGCACCATTTGGCCACCTTCCACGTGACTTCCCCATTTCAATCCACGCACTCCACACGGAGTGCGACTCTGACGCCGGGTTGCCGATACGTTTATGGATGTATTTCAATCCACGCACTCCACACGGAGTGCGACCAGCGTTTTTGCTACTTCTAAAGACGGATCGTCTATTTCAATCCACGCACTCCACACGGAGTGCGACGTCGAAAAGGCAAAGAGCATGCATACCGACGTTGATTTCAATCCACGCACTCCACACGGAGTGCGACAGAGCAAGATCACAGAGACCTGGCCACGCTGCTATTTCAATCCACGCACTCCACACGGAGTGCGACGCCGCCCAACAGTGAGCGACCCTAATTTATGTATATTTCAATCCACGCACTCCACACGGAGTGCGACAGGCTACGATTAACATCATCAGTAATGTCCTTTTATTTCAATCCACGCACTCCACACGGAGTGCGACGGCGACGTTTTTTGGTTCCTTTTTTCTTTTCCTTATTTCAATCCACGCACTCCACACGGAGTGCGACCAAGACAGCCACCGAAGATGGAGGGTTCGGGCGTATTTCAATCCACGCACTCCACACGGAGTGCGACTATGACAACGTGCTCGAGCGCAAATTCTACGAACAATTTCAATCCACGCACTCCACACGGAGTGCGACGACGCCTGATGATCATTTCGTTCATCCCGCCTTTATTTCAATCCACGCACTCCACACGGAGTGCGACTGCAAAATCAACTATATTTATCCAATTTTACATTTACTTTTTCATACTTTCTTCATTTGTTTTCGCACATTTTTCGTGAAATCTCTACTTTCACTTCATTAGCCTTGTTCCTATCGTAGTTTTCCGACAAAATCCGAGGTGCGAATCGGCCAGAGATTTCATGTGCACTAGATATTCGCACCTACAAAATAAGGGGTCCGCTCATATCGTAAGAACTTTTGGCACCCACATGATCAACTTTATTTTTATACTTGTCTCCCAGATTGTAAAATCGCAAACTATCCGTCTCTTTATCAATTAGTTCTTCCAGTTCATATCGCAGCTTCCGATACTGTGCAGTATCTAGTATGCACTCAAATACAGAGTTCTGAACTCTCTGCCCGTGATCCACGCATTTTTTGGCTACTTTAGAAAGTCTTCTTCTTCCTTCCGCATCTGCCGTGCTTACATCATAGGTAATCAGTATTAACAACTGTAGACACCTACTTCCACAAAAAAGGTGGGTATTCGTCCAGATCGCCTCGAATAAATCGAGCTAACAAAAGAGCTTGGGCATAAGGAACAAGACCCCAGGAAATATTTTCGGCCAAATAGGGATGACTGATTTTTTCCTGCTTCCGCTCTTGCCATGCTTTTAACACTTTTTTGCGAGAATCATCATCCATAATGACAGCACTGTTTTCTTTTGTATAAAAGCTCTTATCATTAACCACCCGTTTGTTGATAAGCGACAGCACAAACCGGTCGGCATATACTCCCCGCAATTCCTCCATCATATCCAATGCAAGTGAAGCCCGGCCTGGCCGGTCTCTGTGCAAAAAACCGACATAAGCATCTAACCCAACAGACTCCAGAGCAGATTTCATATCATTCGATAACAAAGTATAGGCAAAAGATAAAAGCGCATTTACTCTATCAAGTGGAGGACGCCTGGAACGACCACCAAAGTAAAAAGACTCCTTTTGCTGAAGAATCAAATCGTTAAATACGGAATAATATTGAACGGCTGCCGTCCCCTCAAGCCCGCGCAAGGTATCCAGATTATCAACCATACGTATCAGCTTAAGGACTTCACTTAATGAAGTACTCACCTTCTTTAAGCGTTCCACGTCCACTCGCAGCGGATGATCCCTTGTGACCCGCTCCACGATCCATTTCTGATTATATACCTTGCCAAAAATCATGTTTCTTGCAAGCTCCGCACTCAACGTCTCATTATCAGCAATTCTATATTGCTGCCTGCGAAGGATCACGTTTCCGCGATCTTCTCCGATCACCCGGGCTAAAAACCGCCCGTTTTTTGTCATAAACGTTAATCCGATGTTACGCGACGCGCATACTCCCATTAATGCAGGACTTACACCCGCATATCCAAAAGAACATACCGACTCCAGATTATGCAGCGGATATCTTCCCAGCGTTTGTTCCTCCTGCCTGATCACAATGTTTTCTCCATCAAGCGACAGGTAAGTATCCGGTAAAGTAACGAATAGCGTATTGAGCAGCTTTTTCATTCGGCTAACCTGCTTTCAATATAGCTGGACACAGACCGTTTGGAGAACAATTCGGGAATACAGATGGCGTACAGAGAGCAGCTTTTGCAGTGAGGACCGGCTTTTGCCTTAGGTGTGTGATTTCGATCATAATATCGTCTCATCTCCGCAAGACTCTTACGAACTCGTTCCCGGTCGTCTTGGCTGATCGTAATCTCTACCCGATGCCTGATCTCATGATAATAAAAACAGGCTTCGTTTATGCTACACACCAGCATTTCCTCCAAACACATCACCTGTGCCACCAGTTGAGAGATGTCTGAATCGTCCTTCTTCGGTTTCCCGCGTTTGTATTCAACAGGAAAAGGAAGGTATAACCCTTCCTCCCCTGCTATAGCTATTCCGGCTGGATCTTGGACAAACTCTACTACGTCGCATATCCCTGTAATTCCGAGAGTTCTGGAATGTACCGGCATAGCCCGGACAATCAGCTTGTCTCCACGGCGTTCCCGAAGTTCCGGCTGATCCGCTTTCCGATGCAGATGGTCCCCTTCAACAGTTAGAACATTATCCACCCACTGCTGCTCGATATGGATGAGTGCCCATTGCCGTCTACAGAAATTAAAATGCTGGAGACCGGACAGCAGCAGGTAGTCGTCTTCGTTAAAGTCCATCGTATTCCTGCACCGGCAGCCCGTCCAGTGCGTGAACTACAAAATTGTAATCGAGGTATGATCGTGGTTCTTCAACATTATCTTTTAATGTAATTTCTAGGGATCGGTGTACCTTAGCTGAGGAATACTGACCCAGTTTGGTGTTATGTTCCCACCAATACACACGATGCACTTCCATACTGCCATCCGGGCGTGCGGACGAGGTATCATTTTCAAACAAAGTTCTTAATGCCTCACGAATTTTATCTGCATCTTCCCGAGTAAATCCGGTTTTTTCAGCCAGCTGCGTATTGATGCTTCCATATACGACATAAAGCCCGAAATCAACACGATGCTTCATTCCCATGGTATCGGAGCTTTTTTTATTCGGATCTTTTGGAGTTACTGCATTTACGCTTTTGGTTATCTGCATACTGGATATATAAACGGGATTGACGCTGACAGCCGTATGTACTGAAACCGGGCCACGGATCCCTACCGATACGTCAGTTCCGCTAAAAGCAAACACCTGCCCAAAACTGCGAACGTCCATCCAAGCCTGGCAAGCCGCTTGTGCATATAGCTCGTTATTTTGCTTCTTCCCTTTGGCGAACTCCTGAACTTCCAGATTCGCGTCTACCCGCTCTTTGATACTGCGGAAGGAATCGTTTCGGCGATCATCGGATTGCACCAGAATCGTCTCTCCCATGTCCTGCAGCCGGTTTCGGATTTTCCGTTTGATGCAGACATCCGAAATCTCTCCATAGCCATCATAGTTCTGGCGGGGACGATTTCCATTAAGCGGATCTCCGTTGGGATTGGCGTTACGGACAGACAACACGACGGCAAAATCAATTTTATGGTCAAGAATACTCATTCGCTTTCTCCTCCTTCTACATCTTCACTTTCAGAATCCAGGGATAACTCACTTCCTCTATCTTTCTTGCTCGTGTACAAATCATTTCTCTGACTGTAAAAGCCCAGCAAATATAGCCCGGACAGGGGCTTGTCCGTAAAGTCTTCAATTCTTAATGCGGCCCCTACTCCATCAAGCAAACGATTATAGTATCCCGCCTCGGCTCCAAGTTTTTCCTGATACGGCTGCAAATTAGATTGAATGATCGTCCAAGTACGTCCAGGCCGCTGTGCAAAAGCATTCATATATCGAATTGCATTGGTAGCACGTTTTTCATCCCGTCCAAGCGCACGTCTTTCAATTACATCCGCAATCGCAAGCATACGTCCAAACAAATAGCTGCGATTATTTGATTCTGTGTTTAAGCCCACTTCATAGCCCTCCTTATGGAATGTTTTATTTACCAGCGCACAGGTTATACTGAGCGTTTTTTCCCACTCCCACGGTTCCAGAGCAACCGGATTGGACGCCCGATGGATGGCGCTTCGTACAATGTCCAGTGGGATATCCTTTCCATCGACAATGCAGGGCAGCATCCGTTCCATTAGCCCTTTTACAATTTTTTCATTTGCGCCTTCTCCATACGCAGCAAAGGCAATATCACGTGTAGCTGGCGCTCCTATGAAAGCGACAAACTGGTTATCCTTTTTACGGTACCGGTGAAGCCAGCAGCACGTGTTATGCCATGTTTCCAAACGGTCCAAATATACCTTTTGATCCAAGTCACGATAATACACAATCGACATGCGCCCAGGCGTCGCCGCATCCAAACTCATAATGGTAACCTTGGATTGATAATCTCCGTCATATCGGTATCCACCAAGAGCCCGTCTTATCTGAAGTGCAAATTGTTTATGTGTGCTGTCACTCATAGCAGCTATGTCAGACTCTGTCTCATCATATAAACTGAAAGTATCTTCATAAGGTACGGGAATATCTAATTGGCTGCTTCCCCATACCAAAAATACCTTTCCATCGATGGTGATCCCCTGCCGCTCAATCAGCCATTTCAGCGCATTATGTCCCTTTTGTGACACTGCATAGCTGACCGACGCCGCTTCCCGGCTATTGCGAAAACGTCCACGATAGGTAAAACCGCTGGAATCGTTGGCTGATATTAACTTCGACTTATCACCCGAGTGCCGAATTCGGGAGGCATGTTTGTCCGCTGCAGGAAGCCATTCGCCCGAAACATAACATAGGTCTGCACTTTTTAGACTCTCGTCATAGTAACGAATAAAAGATTGCTGTACTGAAGCATCTCGCCATAATCTCGATTCAGGCTCCCCTGCCGTCTCCACAGCAAACCGGACGAACGCCCCGCTCTGCTCCCCAACCAGAACTTCAAAAATCTCAGGTTTATGCCCCAGGCGCTCTTCCAGTTCGGGTGTGGATTTATCGAGCAATCTCCCCTCCTGGTCAGTATACAAAATGCCGTTCTGTATCAGATCGGTCATTAGGGAACCTTTTCTCACATATTCGTAAACACTTCTGACCTTCGGATGGCTGTATTCCGATTCACACCATCGCTTTAGCTGTTCGAGATAATCGTTGTATGGGGTTCCTTTAACAGCACCCATATACTTCTCATAGTCACCTGCTATATAGACCAGCTTATCGAATAGAGGATACGGCACAGGAGCACTTGTACGGCTAGCGGCCGCTTCTGTGCAGGGAATAATCGTACTGCTGTCGTCCTTTTTGACAACCTTGGCTGACAGGTAATTCCCCTTATCATCCAGAAGAAGTTCAATATGAGCAGATTGCGTAGTATGAGAGATGGGAATTAACGCATATTCCTTCCCGTTACGCTTCTTCTCAAATTGTCCAACATAACTGGCATGTTCGTCATAGGTACGACTCAAGTTCGCTAGCCAAGTCATATTTCCCCCTCGCTTCCAAACCATTCATCGTGTAAAATGTCTATAGATTGCACATTATCGGTGTTAAAAGATTTAATCTTGCCCTCACCCACAGTGCGAACAAGCGTGCATTCTTCGGGACGTGTAAAACGTATGATGCCGTTCTCCATCTTGGCACGCCACAGGCGGATTTCGCGTTCTGGCCGTCCAGTTTCATCCGGGTAACTGATGCCGTGCACCATAGTTCCGAAATCCAGTTCCGGGACATCGTCGTATGCTCCTTTACCTTCATTAAAATCACATGCCTCCACGTAACCCTGGCATTCACGAGTTCCCAGAAAAATATCTCTTCGTCCCCCGGCCTTAACAGCTCGACGCGCAATATTATGGTGCTTGTGTTCGTTACGGTCATGTTCCAATTCAGGCCTGTAAGGATTGAATTCAAAATGAGCGCGTACCTTGTAGGACACATCCTTAAGGTAGGTATAATAAGCAAGAGTGTTACCGCCCCCATATTCTATCGGGCGCATTCCTTTTGACTCGGTCTGAATTGGGTTCATAATTCGCACTTCGTCTATGTACCATGATAATGTCGGTTTCCAGTAGATTGACTCCGTTATTCCTTTCAAAGCCTGGTAGGTCGGCACTTGGTACGAAAACTTCTCCCCTCCTAATTTCGTAAGTGGATCGGTGAATAACGCGTATTTACCATGCACTACGTATTCGATTTGATTCCGCATATTCTCACCTCAACTTCTTATAAAGAATTATCTATAATGAAATAGTATACTAGATTCCAAAAAAATACAAGGAAGAACAACCAAATAATTCTAAATTGATTTGCGAAGTTTGCTGTGCTACACTTTATCCGTCGCTTTTATGCGTGGATTGAAAATTATACAGAATTATCTGGAAACCCGCCTTCGGCGGGATTTTCAGTTTAAGAGCTCTTTTCATAGTAACTATGGAATCATCAAAAAACTAAATTTTCCATTTCTTGGTCTCCGCCAACACCGAAATAATCTGAATAAGCGGTTTCCCTTAAGGCAAAAACATGTCCATGAAGTAACGGATAAATCTCTCCATTCTTGACGAGTTCATCTAATTCGTGTTTAAAGAGATTGACCGTATATTGCTGCGCCCTTCGCAAATGGTTACCTAATTCATCTGGCGAAAGACTTCCGTTTAGCTCAGCAATTAATTCTTTGCCTTCCTGCCGGTATGGAACCAGCACTGAAGTCGCTTGGGTAGCGATCGCTTCGAAGTATTTTTCCGCTGAGGAGATAGCCGATTGATTGAGAATTTCAGGCCTTGCTCCTCTTTTTCTCGTATATGCTCCATAGTAATGCTGGTTCTTATCCAGCAAGTCAAACAGATTACATTCCAGTTCACGAATCGGGTAATGCATTTCATTCCCAATCTCAGAGTAATAGTAGCGGAAGTAACAAGCGATGGATTGGGCAGATAATAAGTCGCCGCCTAAAGCTTCAGGATTTTGTTTAAATTCACGCAGCACCCGTTCGGTCTTTTCTCCGCCAATTCGAATCTCGGGCAATCGTGTTAAATGTTCGTCTTTAGACTTGATAATGTACACTTGCCGAGTCGGATCTTTGCCGTGCCGATTGCAGCGCCCCGCCGCTTGAGCAATTGAATCCAGCCCGGCGAGAGACCGTATAACACATTCAAAACTGATATCCACTCCCGCCTCGATCAGCTGCGTACTTACACATATAACCCGTTGTCCTTTCTCCAGGGCCGCAATAAGTTGCGTAAGTTTATCCTTTCGATGTGCTGCGCACATACTGGTACTTAGATGGACGAGTAAAACCTCTTCCCCTGACGCTCGCACACCTGCATCCAGTTCATCAAACAATTTACGGACGGCTGTCTTGGTATTTAAAATGACGAGTATGCTGGTGAGCTCGGTTATTTTATCCGCTACAAAAGCTGCCAACGCTTGAGCATCCCAGCCTAATGGAGTTGTTTGATCCACAACTTCAACCCGTTTAAATTGAGTCCCGACTATATCCAAGTCTCTGATCATTTCCGCATCCTCGGACACATGCAGCTTATGCTTCACATAATCCAATGCAGGTTGGGTAGCCGTACATAACACTAGGCTGGACCGGCCAATCCTGCTAAGAAAGTTTAATGCCGCATTAAACAATGAGATGCAATGAACAGGTACTGACTGGACTTCATCAAATACGATTACAGCGTTGGATAACTGATGCAGCCGTCTTACATTTCGGGTTCCTTTGGCATAAAACGTATTCAGAAACTGCACCATGGTTGTAAAAATAATCGGCCGATCCCAGTGATCTCTGGCAAGACGGAGATTTTTCTTTCGTACGTCATAACTCTCCCCTTGGTTATTGCTTTGCTCTTCCTCAAGGTCATCCACCACATTAGAGTGATGTTCAAGGACTTGGTCGTCTACTTGCAATATTCTTCGAATCTCCGCTGCGTTTTGCTCAATAATTGTGGTGTAGGGGACAACATAGATAATTCTTTGTTTGTTATGTTGGATCGCATGGGATAATGCATAACGCATACTGGCAAGCGTTTTCCCTCCGCCTGTAGGAATAGAGAGTGTATAGATTCCTGAAGGACGCGAAGCAAATTGCTCACACTGATTCGACATTTCACGCCGCAGTTGATTGATGGGGGACGCGGCGCCCGCACCTTTTTCAAGTCTAGTTAGATACTCCATCAATGTCTGGTGGCATTTCACAAAAAACTCCTTATTATTATCAGGTAAAATTTGTGAGGTTTCTCCCTCCTCGAACTGACTCGTATTGGTTCGATCTGAATCAATCACAGCGCTAAATAGGTATTTTAAGAGTAGTGAGGTTGCGATGGGAGGGAGTTTGTGTTTTTTCACTACATCCAAGTAATACGCCAATTCGATGGCAGCTTGTTTAAAATAGTTGTCAAACTGCTCGGATGTATAGAGCTCTGATATCTGCCGCTCTGCCTGTTCGTATCCATCCAAATTTTTAATTACGACACGTTCAAGAAAAGGAGAGCTCTGATCAGGAGCAATGAAATCCCGCAGTCCTTGATGATGCGAGATGATACAGTTTGCGATCCATTCCACAGTGAATTTTTCAACTGCAGGAGTGTCGGGTTGGTGATAGCGTTTATAGATCCAACGTCCTCCTGCTGTTGAATGGTCTACGGAACCTCTTCGTGGTGGTGCATCCGGGTTAGCAACTGCTGTTTGTATATAATTTTTAAATTGGTCCGTACATTTGCCCATGTCATGCAGTAGGCCTGCAAGTCCCGCCAAATGCGAAACGCCAATCTTACTTCCTATTTGCTCGCAGCCTCTCTGCACTTCAAGAAGATGTTCCTCGACCGTCTGAATTTTGTTATCTTTCTGCCGGATATGAGCGATGTAAGACATAACCATGCTCCTTTTGTAGAAATAAATGTGTTTCCTGCATCGAAAAACAAAACTAGTACTATTAAGTAGGTCCAATGGTATAAAGTAAAACTTTCTCATAACTGGAATTCGACATTTTGTCTGGTTATTCCTTCCTAAGAACTAGAAACTAACACAATTCTTTTCATATCAAGAGATAATGTTTCTTTTAGTAATCCCAGACGAAATAAAACTAAGTTCACTTGAGGAGAACCATATACACTACCTGTTTAAATATGTTCAAATACAAAAAAATACTGCGTATCTCAATGAGATCGCAGTCAGAAGAGAGTTTATTTTTTATTGAAGAAAATAAGCAAATTTATCCGGTGTTTTACGGATTTCTTGCGCCAGATTCTCATACTCGGCTGTTAGTTTTATAGAACGAACCCGTTTTGCATCTTGGTCACGCGGCTCAATTAGGCCCTCTTCTCTCCAATGACTTACTTTTCCCCTAATGGAACGGTCCGACAAACGAAGTAAATCTCCCAATTCACTTGTCGTCAGTGTATCTTGTTTAAACGTTAATTGGGCAAAAACCATCCTTTGCTGCGGATCCAATTTCCGGATCAAATCCGGTTCGATTTTTGTCATTTGGGCTGACTTTTCAGTCACAATGGCTGCTGCTTCCTGGAACACCTCGGCTAGCCCCTCGATAAAAAATTCTAGCCATGGCGTCAGCTCTGCCTCATTTCGACCAAAATAATAATTATGGTGCAGGCCTAACTGGAGTCGATGGTAATATTCGGCCAGTCCGACCGTTCCCGTTCATATAGGGATGGATATTTAAAAACTGCCACATAAAGATTCCCGCCTTGATAGGAGTTGGGATTGAATAAGTCTCAGGGGAATTGATCCAGGCAACTAAGTCTTCCATCAAAACAGGAACATTTTTCCATTCTGACAGCAAGTAGAATCTAGGGGCATTTCGACTGCCTACTTGATTTTGTTCCTCACGATATTCGCTAACGCGAGGCCTTCGGCTATGGGGTATTTTAACAATCGCATGAATCTTTTTTATAAACTCTTCCGTTACCGGGAGTTGTCTTCTCTCGGCCTCATCTAAATATTCGAGAGCTTTCATCAAGTTAAAAACTTCTTGATCTTCATTGTCAGTGCTAGTGTGGTACAGAACTTTTCTTTTTGTTACCTCATCGAGCGTATTCCCCTCAATTCTTGTTGAAAGAATGACCGACTTTCCATCGATTCCTTTTTCAAAAGATCAAGAATAAATGCGGGCAGTGGAAGCAGATCCACCACTGCACTGCCACGCTGTATATCCATCAGTTTTCGGGCCATGTTATCGGTTATTGAATATTTTGGTGTAAACATATAGCTCACCTTCCTTAATAACCTTATAACATTGCCGCTATTTTGCCGCAAAGTCGTATCAAAAACGACAGATAGACAGACCCTTTAACGATATCAATTGGATTTCAATTTATGCACTCTATGTGGAGTACGACCAGCAAAAGTCCAAACAGCAACCGCGGCTGTAGTATTTCAATCCACGCACTCCATATGGAGTGCGACACTACCGGGGTGTCGTGGAGATGGATGAGCTCCTGATTTCAATCCACGCACTCCATACGGAGTGCGACGCGCTGGTTGTACTCTTTCCAGTCTTGGTCGTCATTTTAATCCACGCACTCCATACGGAGTGCGACAGCTTTCCTTCGTGGATGATCCGGCAGCGGAGCTGATTTCAATCCACGCACTCCATACGGAGTGCGACAAAAAATTCCGGATAGACTCGCCGATTTTGGATATTTCAATTCACGCACTCCATACGGAGTGCGACGGCCCAAACCGCATTCTCCACTGTATCCGGAAGATTTCAATCCACGCACCCCATACGGAGTGCGACCAGACAGGTAAGCCCCAGCTTCTTCATCCCAGGTATTTCAATCCACGCACTCCATGCGGAGTGCGATGCTACTTTCATCAGCTGCATATCCGCTACGCCTTATTTCAATCCACGCACTCCATGCGGAGTGCGACGGGCCAATTGTCAACCAGTTATGCGTGAGATTGCCATTTCAATCCACGCACTCCATGCGGAGTGCGACAGCAGCTGCTCATCACTGGCACCGGCCAATTCCGATTTCAATCCACGCACTCCATGCGGAGTGCGACGGTTTAACCGCCGCCTGCCAGAAAACGGCATGATGATTTCAATCCACGCACTCCATGCGGAGTGCGACCAACACAAAACCGGTCCAGGTCAAACTGATGAAAATTTCAATCCACGCACTCCATGCGGAGTGCGACGAGTTAGCTCCTCCGTTTTGGTCATACCAAATAGTATTTCAATCCACGCACTCCATGCGGAGTGCGACTGTCCAGCCACGGGGCCGCAACGGGCGCGGTGTATTTCAATCCACGCACTCCATGCGGAGTGCGACGCCGAAGGCGACAAGGTCATTATAGACAGCCTGGTATTTCAATCCACGCACTCCATGCGGAGTGCGACGCCGACCTGAACGTTGGGGAAGACGTCAACGGCTGGATTTCAATCCACGCACTCCATGCGGAGTGCGACTCGAAGGACCCGGAAAGCATCCATATCATTTCGATTTCAATCCACGCACTCCATGCGGAGTGCGACGTACGGCGTGCTGCGCGATATGGTGCCGGATAATCAATTTCAATCCACGCACTCCATGCGGAGTGCGACGCCAGGCTTGGCCGCTTTAATCGCGAGCTCAATATTTCAATCCACTCACTCCATGCGGAGTGCGACGGTCATACTGCCGGTCAAGCAGATTGCGAGTAAAATTTCAATCCACGCACTCCATGCGGAGTGCGACGCGCCTGAGCCTGTAACGAGTTGGGAGACGGGTATTTCAATCCACGCACTCCATACGGAGTGCGACCAAAGCTGCGGTGGGCGAGCGCGTGATTGTTACATTTCAATCCACGCACTCCATACGGAGTGCGACGCACGAATTCTTGCATAACCAAAAGTCAGGATTTATTTCAATCCACGCACTCCATACGGAGTGCGACTTGATCTTTCGCCGGACACTGGCCTGATCGGCAGCCCGATTTCAATCCACGCACTCCATACGGAGTGCGACTTCGGCGTCTTCCCATACGAGGAATCCGATAATATTTCAATCCACGCACTCCATACGGAGTGCGACCATGATTAAGCGTGTACACCTGAGATGCAAAGCTATTTCAATCCACGCACTCCATACGGAGTGCGACTGTGGGGGTCTCCGTAGTACAGGAGCTTCATTTATTTCAATCCACGCACTCCATACGGAGTGCGACTGTGGGGGTCTCCGTAGTATAGGAGCTTCATTTATTTCAATCCACGCACTCCATACGGAGTGCGACCGTATTGATTTTCTCGGCTGCAGGCTTGGGGACGTATTTCAATCCACGCACTCCATACGGAGTGCGACAGCGATTCTCTACATTATTTTTCCATTATAGGGACCAAAGGAGGTGATTTCAATGCTGAGATTAACAATACGTTAACTATTCATTCGTATTCCGACATCCCTCTCTTCTTTTCGACACTTTTTGAGGTGCGAATGATCCAGGGATTCCATGTGCACTATAGGTTCGCACCACAGCAAGCCAATCAACAAAACGCTCAACATATACAAGGGAGTAGTTAACTTCGTTATCCACTACTTCTTCTATTTAAAAGCACAAACAGCCGAGCCTATACGCAAGCGTAAGTTCGGCTGTTTGTGGTGCTAAGGCTTAGCTTTCTTTGTCGCGGTTATTGGGAGGAGTATACTCCTCAAGCATTCATCATCAACTGGATGCGCTCCACATCCTGGCTGAATTTTTTGGCCAGCCGGGCTTTGCCGAGATTGGTCTTAACGATCTTCTGCATCCGCTTATCATCGGTCACAGCGAATTTGGCCAGCAGCCGAAAGCCAACCTCGGGAGCGCGTTCCACGAATACGCTGAGTGCATATTCCAGTCCTTTGGAGAGGACACGGAAATCTTCGGCGCCATAGTGGGTCTGCCCGGCAGCAATCTCATCCAGAATCTCCTCCGACAGCTCCAGCGCATACAAAACATGGGTAGAATCCTTCAGCATGGACGGGTGGGCCAGCGCCGCGACGAAGGCCCGCTTCTCTAGCGCATTTGCCGTGCCTTTCATCGCATCGATCAAGCTCCGAAGCGCCCCGAAGTCCTGTTCCCCGATTCGCTGCAGTGCCATTGCTGCCGCTTCCCGCATCCGCCATCTGGAATCATTCATGGCCGCCTGGCAACGCTCCAAAATGAGCTGCTGTCGGGAAGGCTCCGCATAGCAGTAATAGGTTCCCATTGCCTGTAACGCGCAGAAAGGCAAGAACTCACGGGGATCATCCGTAGGTGCATCTGACTCCGTCTTGCCACTCCATTTCACAAGCAGCTCCCAGGCTTCACCGGTCACCCAATCCGAGCCGAAGGCATCCGCGAAGGCGGAAGCCGCCCCCAGATTCGCTCGTGGACCCGGCAGATTCGAATCCCCGAGCAATCGCTGCTCAAGCTGCCTGAACTTCCTGGCCTCCTGAAGATCCCCGTAGAAGTCGTTCTTTGTCACGTTGCTGTTCATAGTACCCCTCCATCATTTTGGAAAAGCCACTTTGATATGTTCCTTGCAGAACTCCTTGCATACATTGTTGCCCCAGAACAACCCTTCAAAACGAGTCAATGCAGTGGTGTCCTCGCGGGTTTACACCAACCCAGCCTACGGAGTGCGACCTTAATCTCCGGGAACTCTCGCTCTACTTTCGCCAGTTTTCTATCCACGCACTCCATACGGAGTGCGATATGGGACGATCAAGCCGTTCATCGACTACATTTTACTTCAATCCACGCACTCCATACAGAGTGCGACTTGAATCCATCATCGAAAATGTAGACGCATACGTATTTCAATCCACGCACTCCTCACGGAGTGCGACACCGGTCAACATGCAACGTCCTGCACCGGTGGCAATTTCAATCCACGCACTCCATACGGAGTGCGACTTGTCCGGTCGGTGATCTCCTGAGCGTCACGGCTATTTCAATCCACGCACTCCATACGGAGTGCGACTTGTCCGGTCGGTGATCTCCTGAGCGTCACGGCTATTTCAATCCACGCACTCCATACGGAGTGCGACTCGCCGGTTACCGCATCTTCGTCCGCCTTGGCGATATTTCAATCCACGCACTCCATACAGAGTGCGACTATAGGCTTTCAACAGCTCGGCATTGTTCCACTCATTTCAATCCACGCACTCCATACGGAGTGCGACGTTTCCAAACTGCCCGATGGCTTGACCGTAGTTATTTCAATCCACGCACTCCACACGGAGTGCGACCCGTTGAAAGAAACACGATTGGGGTCGGGTTGTGGGATTTCAATCCACGCACTCCACACGGAGTGCGACAAGGGACTGAACCCTCCATCGTGTATTTATCCATCATTTCAATCCACGCACTCCACACGGAGTGCGACCAATAATTCCATCATCATTACCTCCTCCACCCCTCATTTCAATCCACGCACTCCACACGGAGTGCGACCCGCCGCCAGTAAAGGCGCAGGCGGCCAAGATCGTATTTCAATCCACGCACTCCACACGGAGTGCGACAGCGATTCTCTACATTATTTTTCCATTATAGGGACCCAAGAAAGTTATTTCAATGCAGAGAGTAACAAGACGCTAACTATTCATTTCTTTTCCAACATCACACTCTCATTTTCGACACTTTTCGAGGTGCGAATGATCCGGGGATTCCATGTGCACTATAGGTTCACACCCCAGCAGGCCATCAAAAAAAGCTCAACACATACAAGGGAGTGCTTGACTCGTATCCGCTGTCTCCTGTCAAGAAACACAAACAGCCGGGCGAGTCTCCCCGCCCAGCCGCTTTCACTCTTTTGCCCAAATACCAATTTTCTTTGCAGAAAAAGTGCGTGCCTTTATAGCCTATAGTGTTTCTTCTGCCTATGCTACTTTTTAATTCCTAATGTCCTTTCACCCAATACCTCTGTTACGCTAACCGCAATTGCCTTTAGCTTCTAGATGCCCTACACCCACTAACTATCCCCGATAAGCCGCCAGCTTCCGGTTCAGTTCCTTCGTTGCGCCGTATACTTCCTGGTACAGGGCAAAAATACCGTTATACCGCTCCGCCTGCTCCGGATTCGGTTTGTAGACCTGGGCCGGGGCCAGGAATTTGTCCGCACATTCGGACAAGGAGCTGAACCAGCCGCTGCCATAGGCCGCCAGCATAGCCGCGCCCATAGCCGGGCCCTGCTCGCTCTTCAGCTTCACAACGGATGCGTTAAAAATATCCGCCTGCATCTGCAGCCAGGTCTCGTTTTTGGCGCCGCCGCCGATGGCGATGACTTCGTTGATCTCCTTGCCGGAGTCGCGGATGATCTCAATCGACTCACGCAGCGAAAACGTGATGCCTTCCAGCACCGCACGCGCAAAATGCTGAAGCGTATGGCTTGCGTCCATACCGATAAAGCTGCCGCGAATATCCGCATCCGGATGCGGCGTCCGCTCGCCGGAAATGTACGGCGTATACAGCAGCCCGCGGCTGCCCGCCGGGATCGACGAGATGCCTTCCAGCAGTTGGTCAAAGCTCAGCTCTTTGGCGAAGGTTTCTTTGAACCAGGTCAAACTGTGGCCGGCCGCCAGCGTAACGCCCATAATATAGAAGGCATCTTTTTCGCCATGGTTAAAAAAGTGCACTTTGCCTTCCAGGTTCAAATCCTTCCGGCTCTCGTAAGAAAGCACCACGCCGGACGTCCCGATGCTGCACATCGTCCGTCCTTCACCCAGGATGCCCGCGCCAAGTGCGCCGCAGGCATTGTCCGCGCCGCCCGCAAACACCTTCGTGTCCGGGCTGAGACCCGCTTCAGCCGCAATTTCAGGCAGCAGCGTGCCTGTCATATCGAACGATTCCACCAGTTTCGGCAGCAGCGACATCGGCAGATCGAACGCGGATGCGATTTCTTCGCTCCACTGTTTGCCGCCCACGTCCAGCAGCAGCGTGCCCGCCGCGTCGGAATAATCCATCGCGTAGTCGCCGGTCAGGCGGAAGCGGACATAGTCTTTTGGCAGCAGCACATAGTTGGCTTTGGCCAGCACTTCAGGTTCGTTCTCCTGCACCCACAAAATTTTAGGCAGGGTAAAACCTTCCAGCGCCCGGTTGCGGGCGATATCGATTAGCTTGCCGCCCAATACGGATTCGATCCGGCGGCACTGCGCCGTTGTCCGGGTGTCGTTCCAAAGGATGGCCGGACGCAGCACCTGGCCGTTTTCGTCCACCAGCACCAATCCATGCATCTGGCCGGAAAAGCTGATGCCTTCTACTTCCTCCGGACGTGCGCCGGCTTTTTCCATAACGCGCTTCAGACTAAGGATCGTCTGGCGTGTCCAGTCCTCCGGGTTTTGCTCGCTGTAACCCGATGCTGGATGGCTGAGCGGATACGCTTCCGAATGCTCATAAGCCACCGTGCCGTCCGGGGTCACCAGTACGGATTTAACCGCGCTTGTGCCAAGGTCGATCCCAATAACGTATTTCATAATTGGCCTCCTACAAAATTAAAATGTGTTTTCACCCAATCCGCAAAAAGGCTGCCGAAGAAAACCGTCTTCAGGCAACCTTGTTTGCAGGGTACAGGCTTATACAGAGCGCATAAGTTGGCAAAAGCGGAAAACAGAGCGCCCGCAGGGCACGGGCACTCTGCCATTAAACCGCTTCGCTTCTTACAGTCCGTAGATGTATTGGTTCAGGAGACCTTTCAGGTACTCTTGACGGCCGGATTCGTTGCGGCGCGGGTTCTCGTTGTTCAGCGCATATTCAGCCAGGGAAGCCAAAGTGGCTTTGCCGGATACGATATCAGCACCGATGCCTTCTTTGAAGCTGCTGTAACGTTTCTCGATGAAGTCGTCGAATACGCGGTCTTCGATCAGCTTGGCAGCGACTTTCAGGCCTTTTGCGTAAGTGTCCATGCCGGCGATGTGCGCCAGGAACAGGTCTTCCGGCTCGAAGGACGGACGGCGTACTTTGGAGTCGAAGTTGATGCCGCCTTTGCCCAGGCCTTCGTTCTTCAGCACTTCATACAGCGTCAGCGTAGCGTCGTATACGTCTACCGGGAATTCGTCGGTATCCCAGCCCAGCAGCATGTCGCCTTGGTTCGCGTCCAGCGATCCCAGCATGCCGTTGATGCGGGCTACGCGCAGCTCGTGGTCGAACGTGTGGCCGGCCAAAGTCGCATGGTTGGCTTCCAGGTTGAGTTTGAAGTGTTTGTCCAGGTTGTATTTTTGCAGGAACGCGATGGTAGTCGCCGCGTCGAAGTCGTATTGGTGTTTGGTTGGCTCTTTCGGTTTCGGTTCGATCAGGAACTGGGCGTCGAAGCCGATTTCCTTCGCGTAGTCCACCGCCATTTGGAACAGTCTTGCAATGTTGTCCTGCTCCAGCTTCATGTCGGTGTTCAGCAGGGTTTCGTAGCCTTCGCGGCCGCCCCAGAACACATAGTTTTCGGCGCCAAGGCGTTTGCCCACTTCCAGGCCTTTTTTCACTTGCGCAGCGGCATAGGCATAGACGTCGGCGTTGCAGGTCGATCCCGCACCGTGCATGAAGCGCGGATTGGTGAACATGTTGGCCGTGTTCCACAGCAGTTTTTTGCCGGAGGATTTCATGCCTTGTTCCAGGATGTCGACGATGGTGTCGATGTTGTTGTAGAACTCTTTCAGCGAATCGCCTTCAGGTGCGATGTCCACGTCATGGAATGCAAAGAACGGCAAGTTCATCTTCTCCATGAATTCAAAAGCGGCTTCCGCCCGTGCCTTTGCTTTATCCAAACCTTTGAGGTGATCCCACGGACGGTTGGCCGTCTCGGCGCCGAACGGGTCGGAACCGCCAGCAGTCAGGGTGTGCCAGTAAGCCATGGAGAAACGCATGTGCTCTTCCATCGTTTTGCCGGCAACAACTTCTTCCGGATTGTAAAATTTGAATGCGAACGGATTTGTGGACTTGCTGCCTTCATAGGCGATCTTCGACACTTTATCAAAATAAGCCATTATTCATATGCCTCCTTGGGTTTATGCTTGCGGCAAGCGTTTACAGGACCATATTAACACATCTTTTCGACTTTGTATATTGGTTAAACAAAGTTTTTTATTTGCTCTTTTTTGTCTTGCTTTTTAGGTAGGGTGGCACTAGACTAGGGTTCGTATACCTAACGGTCAGACTCAAAAAAGGAAGTGTGCAACGTGAAAGTTACCGGCGATCAGGCCCTGGTCAAAAAAATCAACAAGTCGCTTGTGCTCCACACCATCCGCAAGCACTTCCCCCTCTCGCGGGCCAAGGTGTCCGAGACGACCGGACTTAATAAAGCAACCGTTTCCAACCTCGTCGCCGAGCTGTGCGCCGAACAGCTGGTGCTGGAGGTTGGGCCCGGGCAGTCCAGCGGTGGACGCAAGCCGCTGATGCTGCATTTTAACGCCATGGCGGGCATTGTCGTTGGCGTCGAGCTGCGGGTGAAGCAGCTGACTGCCGTCTTGTGCGACCTTGGCGGCACAGTGCTGGAGGAGACGTCGCTGCCGCTGGAACGGCATGATCTCCCTTATGTGCTCGAACGGATGAAAGAGCTGATCTCCCGCCTTATTGCGGAGGCGCCCCCTTCGCCTTACGGCATTGTCGGCATCGGCGTCGGCGTTCCCGGCATGGTGGATGAACACGGCGTTGTGCTGTTTGCGCCAAACCTTGGCTGGGAGATGGCCGACCTGCGCGGCATGCTGGAGACCGCCTTTAGTGTGCCGGTTACGATCGACAACGAGGCAAACGCCGGCGCGCAGGGTGAACTGAACTTTGGAGCGGCACAAAATGTGCGCCATCTCCTATATGTCAGCGCAGGCTCGGGGATCGGCTCGGGCATCATTATCGGCGGCGAGCTGTATAAAGGCGCACGCGGCTACGCCGGCGAAACCGGCCATATGTGCATCGAGGCGGACGGCCGCCCCTGCAGCTGCGGCAGCCGCGGCTGCTGGGAGCTGTACGCCTCCGAGCGCACCTACGACTGGCCGGAGGTCGAGCTGCCGGCACGGTCGACGCCGGAGCTGGCGCGGCTCGCGGCGGAAGGCCAGCCGGAGGCGCTGGCGCATTTTGCCGTTATGGGCCGTTACCTCGGCATCGGCGTGACGAACCTGATCAACGGCTTCAACCCCGAGCTGATCGTCATCGGCGGGGCCTTGTCCGAAGCCGAAGCTTGGCTTGGTCCGCCGATGCGGGCCGTCGTCGCCGAACGGACGCTGCCGTATCATAAGCAGCGGCTGGAGATCACCTTCTCCCGGCTCGGGGGCCGGGGAACGATGATCGGGGCGGGTTTTGCCGCCGTGATGCATTTTTTGGGACATACGCGGGTTACGCTGTAGTCGGAACCTCGGAACCGCCGCAGAACCTTAGGGTTTTGCGGCGGTTTTTGTTTGGTCATACGGCGGGTCATAGGTTTCGTACGTGGCAATTTTTGTTTGGTCATACGGCGGCATTATAGGTTCGTCTGCAGCAGTTTTTGTGTTTGCTCAAACGGTGGCGCAATGGCGGCGTTATAGATACGTACGCGGCGTTTTTTCCGATTGCCAATCCTCCCTTGGCCCACTGGTGAACGCTGCTGGACGGTGACTATTTTTTTCTCAAAATAGTTATTATGTAATTTATATCCAAACAAAATTTTGATAGAATTATTTTCAGAAGCGGTGGTGTATCTGATCTTTATTTCACGCTCGGGAGGGTAACGAAAATGGGTGTTTTGAAGGACAGCGAGGATCTCGAAATCATAAGAAACCAATACAACCATAGCTGGGATCGGCTCCTGGAAACCGATGAAGAAAAAGCGCTAAAAATCATTGAACACCTCAAGTTCAAGTTGTTGTCTCCGGGTCAAAAAGTCCTCTACTGTCTCAAACCCTTCAGAACCCATTTAACTTGGGCAATTCCCCTGACCATCCTTGTTGTAACCGTCCTGATGTATGCAGGCATTGTCTGGATTGCTTTGTGGGTGGAATAGGGGGAGCGCCGTTTTGGCGACCCTTTCCCTCCTTCCCAACGGAGCGTGCCGCCGGTTCGGGCGATTCGTCCGGGCGGGTTTCGGCGCGTTTTCGCGCATTTTGCGCGTTTCGGCACGTTTTTTTCTTCATCCAGCAAGATTTAACAAATATACCCGACGCAAAATCGCCCCATTTCCGCTCCTTTTTCCTGTACAAATTGCCTTTTTCATCCGGTATAATACTTTCATGGTGTGATATATATCACTCCGATACTCGGTTCCGGATTGGAGAGAAAGCCCATGACTTATGTGGATACATCCGATGTCTCGGCCCGCTTGTTTATTACCGTTCTCTTGTTTCTGGTTCTGATCGCGCCGCTGATCAGTCTGGGAGTGCTGCGGCTGTTCCAGTCCAAGAAAAAGTCGGGGTTCCTGCTGATCCTCGGCGGCGCCGCCGTCTATGGGCTGTTCCAGCTGTTTATGTCCGTTACGAACATTATGTAGCGCCCTGGGCGCGGCTTTTTTCACGATCAACCTTATGGCTTCTGCACCACGCACAAAAAAAGCAAACAGAGCAACGCAAAAAACGGCCATCCGGGAAAATTCCCGGCATGGCCGTTTCGTTATGCTGCAGCGCTTTGGCACAGCACCCAGCACCCTTGATACAGGCTTATTCCGCACAGCAACTGCTGGCAATACGTGTACGTCACGGGGCTCACTAACAGAGCGCAGTGAACAGCAGCTTTCCCGGCAAGGTTTCGGGGACTTAAGCGCCCAGTGCAGGCTCCCTGACTCAAACGTCCAGTGCGGGCATTCGGGATTTAAGCCTCCAGCGCCTTGTTCAGCTGCGTTTTGTTCATGCCTACAATGGTATGCTCGCCGATTTTGGTTACCGGCACCGCACGTATTCCCAAATCCCATAGCTGCTGGGCATACTTCCCGCTCTGCTCGATGTTGCGTTCCTCAAATGACACGCCTTTTTCGTTCAAAAACCGTTTGACCTGCCGGCAGTGCGGGCAGCTGCTCGAAGTATACACAATGACATTCTCCATAGGCGGTGTCTCCCCTCCAATATGGCCGAATTCGGGCCAGCGCGCGGCACGCTGCTCTACTCCAAGCCTTGTGCGATCGGCGCGGGCAGCCCTCTTGTGTATTGTAGCACCGGACAAACTTCCGGGAAAAGATTACAAAATGACCGCGCTGTGCTCCAGGCTTTCGATGTATTTTTCCGCATCCATTGCCGCCATGCAGCCGCTGCCAGCCGCCGTAATCGCCTGTCTGTAGCGTGTATCCTGCACATCGCCGCAGGCAAAGACACCAGGAATATTTGTTTCGGACGTGCCCGGATTAGTCATGATGTAGCCGTTCGCGTCCGTATTGATTTGTCCGCCCAGGAACGCCGTGTTCGGATGATGACCAATCGCCACAAATACGCCGCTGGCTTCGATGATCTCCTCCGCTCCCGTCTCGTTATTGCGTACCTTCAGTCCGCTCACGCCGTTTTCCCCGGCAATGACTTCAAGCGGCGTGCGGTTCAGCGCCCAGGCTACTTTTTCGTTTGCCCGTACGCGGTCCTGCATGATTTTGGAGGCGCGCAGTTCTTCGCGGCGGTGCACCAGCGTTACTTTGGAAGCAAAACGGGTCAAGAAACCGGCCTCTTCCAGCGCGGAGTCGCCGCCGCCGACCACAATAATCTCCTTGCCGCGGAAGAAAAAGCCGTCGCAGGTCGCGCACGTGCTGACGCCGCGTCCCACATTAACTTCTTCGCCGGGGATGCCCAGATATTTTGCCGTGGCGCCTGTCGAAAGAATCAGTGTATCCGTCTCAATGGTGCCCATGCCTTCAACGTTCAATTTGAACGGCCGTCCGCCGAGCTCCACGCTGTTCACCCAGCCTGAACGGAATTCCGCGCCAAACCGCTCCGCCTGCTTACGCATATTGTCCATCAGCTCCGGACCCATGATGCCGTCAGGGAACCCCGGGAAATTCTCCACTTCCGTTGTTGTGGTGAGCTGGCCTCCAGGCTGCAATCCTTCAATCACGAGCGGTTTCAGGTTGGCGCGCGCAAGGTAGATCGCGGCGGTCAGTCCAGCCGGCCCGGTGCCGACAATAATCGATTTATACATGACAGAGTCCTCCTTAAGATGGAACGCATCAGCAGCAGGCATCAGCAGCAGCATCTTATTTAAAATAATTATAATGTAGCATTTATTATGAGTACCTTACGGAGTTCTGTCAATATGCCGGAAAGGGGATCCGAAAAATATTTTGTGAACAATCTAATTGCCATCGACCATTTAGCGCAGCAGCCGGAGCCCATTCAGAATGACCAAAATGGTGCTGCCTTCATGCCCCACCACGCCAAACGGCAGCGCAATCCCTTCAATGAAATTCCCAAGAATCAGGGCTGCGATGACGCTGACGGCAAAAATCATATTTTGCTTCACGATCCGCTGTGTGCGGCGTGCAAGCGATATGGTCGCGGCGATTTCTTCAATATTATCGTTCATCAGTACCACATCGGCCACTTCCAGCGCAGCCCCGCTGCCTTTCATCCCCATGCCCATGCCAACTGTCGCGGCGGCCAATGCCGGAGCATCATTCACACCGTCACCAACCATCACGGTCGAGCCGTAACGTTCGCGCAGCTCCCGGATGCGGGTCACTTTGTCCTCCGGCAAAAGATCGGCATACACCAGATCGACGCCGGCCTGTTCGGCAATCACCTTTGCCGTTGCCGAGCGGTCACCGGTCAGCATCGCTACCGTGACGCCAAGCTCCTTCAGCTTTCGGACCGCCGCTGCCGCCTGCGGCCGCACGGCATCCTGCAGGGCGATCATCCCCGCTATTTTGCCGCCGTCCAGGATCACCGACACCGTCTTGCCTTCCGCTTCCAGTCGGGCGCGCACTTCCCGCCAGTATGCAGCGTCCTCCGCTGTCATGCCCGGCTGCGGACTGTTCCCGCCGGCAGTAGACGGAGCAATCTGTTTACCGGCAACAGCTTCGTCGACGGTGTGTGCATTAGGTGTTGTAATTGGGCATCCGCCCGATGCACTGTGAGTGGCGTCCTGTGCTGACCATTCGCCGGTTGCCTCTCCGGGGACAATTTCGCTAACCGGCCATTCATTAGCTGTAACCGCACCATCCGTATCCATTATCGCGTCCAGTCCGTCGCTTTTGCCAATCCGCCATAGATGGCCACCCACCCGGCCTTCAATTCCCCAGCCGGTCAGGGATTTGGAATCCTGCACGCCGCGCAGTTCGATGCCTTCTTCCTCCGCCTGCCGGACCACTGCTTCGGCGAGCGGGTGTCGGGACATATTTTCAACGGAAGCGGCAATCGTGAGCAGTTCAGCGCGGTCATAACCTTCGCCGGCGATAAAATCAGTCACCTTCGGCTGTCCCTCCGTCAGCGTACCGGTTTTGTCAAACGCCACAACCGCCGTTTTCGCCAGATTTTCCAGATGCACGCCGCCTTTAAAAAGAATCCCGCGCCGGGCACTTTTGGAAATGGCCGACAGCATCGCCGGCATAATCGACGATACGAGTGCGCACGGGGACGCAACTACCAGAAACACCATCGCTTTATAAAAGGTATCGTCCCAGCTCCAGGACAGGACAAACGGCGGGACCGCCAGCAGCAGTACGGTCGCCGCGACGACGACCCGGGCGTAAATCGCCTCGAGGCGTTTGATGAAACGCTGTGAGTCCGGCACTTCGGTTTCGGCTTCTTCGACCATGCGGATGATTTTTGCGAACACGGTGTCTTCTGCCGACTTGGTTACCTCAATTTGCAGAGGGCCTTCCCCGTTGAGCGTTCCGGCAAACACGCCGCTGCCCGCCATTTTGTCGACCGGAACCGACTCGCCCGTAATCGAAGCCTGGTTCACCGCCGACTGCCCCCGGACCACAGTTCCATCCGCCGGAATCAGCTCGCCCGGACGCACCAGCAGCAGGTCGCCAATCGCCAGCTCATCAATGGGCACCTCGTTCATTGTCCCCCGCTCGATCCGCAGTGCGGTCGCGGGTTTCAGGGCCATGAGGGCGGAGATGTCTTTTTTACTGCGTTCGGTTGTGTAGCTCTCCAGCGCGCCGCTCAGCGCAAAAATAAAAATCAGCACCGCGCCTTCATTCCAGTATCCGATCGCTGCCGCCCCGACCGCTGCCGCGATCATCAGCAGGTTCACGTCGAGGTCGCGGTCTTTGACCAGCGTCTCCACGCCTTCTTTGGCTTTGAGCCAGCCGCCGACGGCGTATGCCACGATATACAGCAGGACCGACAGCACGGGCAGCCGGCCGGCCGTTCCCCAAGCGGCCAATGTCAAAATACCGCTGCCAAGCGCCGCTCTCATTTCCGTATTGCTCAGCAGCGCCTTATAGTCGATCCGGCGCCGCTTTGGCGATCCGGGACGGTTTGCTCCCGTCCGGGCCGCCGGAGATTGCAGTGGTTTCATTGTTGCTTGCATGATAATCACCTTCCTGTGAGTAGTCGTTTTTTTGCTGCCGGTGTGCCGGCGAGAGAGGCGCCAGCCCGTGTACTTTTTGGCGTGTTGCCGGTTGACCGAGGACGGTACAGGCGTGTTAGCGTGTCGTCGGTAGACCGAGAACGATACAGGCGTGTTAGCGTGTCGCCGGTAGACCGAGAACGGTACAAGCGTGTTAGCGTGTTGCCGGTAGACCAAGTGGTGCTAGACTTGCTAGCGTGTCGTCGATAGACCAAGAACGGCTGCCAGTGCTTCCCTCTAAATGAGAATGAGAGCCATTATTAGAGCCCTTAAAACGGCACATGCTGCCCCGGCTCAGCCGGGACAGCATGCATAAATGAGAATGATAATCATTTTTGTACTTGTACAAAATGTTTTCTTCAGTGCAACTTATATTTTAACTATACCCACAAATCAGGAGAAAGTAAACAGGTGATTTCCCGCTTTTTGTCGGGCAAGAGGTTAGTTAAGGTGGCGCTGGTTCGCTGGTTAATGCAAAAGTAGGCCGGCCGAAAACTTCGGCCGGCCGGCCAAACAACAGAAACAGCCCGCCGGGCACCCGGCGGGCTGTTTCTGCCTAATCGGCGGAGCGGCGGAAGTAGCAGCGCTATTCCCGCCGCTCCGCCCGTGCCTGCCGCGGCCGCCGGATCAGCCCGGCGGCCTGCAGCAGCACAGCCGTCCGCTGCTCCGGACGGCAAAAGATCCCCCGCAGGCCGATCGCATACAGATCGGCCATATTCGCCGCGGCAGGCGGCCCCGCGGCGAACACGGCGGCGGACGGCTTCACCCGCCGGACCGCCGCCGCAAGCTCCTCCGCCGCGCGCACGAAGTGCGCGGCGGATTCCGCCGGCGCGGGCGCAGCCGCCGCGCCGTCCACCACGAGGAAATCGGCGGTACGCGCGATTTCCCCCGCGGCGGCGGGCGGGCAGTCGGGCGCAATCAGCGCCCCGACGCGGCACGCCGCCGCAAACGCGTGGCCGAGCAGCTCTTCGGCCACGCGCTCGGTGAATTCGCGTATGTCCGCGAATTCGTCGGGTCCGGCCGGGTAAGGCGCCAGCAGATCGAGCCGGCCGTCCTGCCCTTCGCGCTGGAGCGAAGCCAGCGCGGTGAACAGCGCTTCGAGCTGTGCATCGCGCAGCGCGGCGAGCCGAGCGGGCCGCCGGGACAGCTCGGGCATGTGCAGCAGCGTCACGGCCGTCCAGGCGCCCCCCGGTGAATCGAGCAGCCGGTGCGCAGCGCTGCTCAGCCGGAGGCGGAGACGCTGCCATGCGCGTTCTCCATCCCGTCCTTCCTCCGTAAGCCATGTATCGCACAGCTTCAGCACCTGCGGCTCAAGCAGCCACTCGTCCGCCCGGATCAGCCTGGGGCCTCCAGAAGGCCCGCTCCGGAATTCCCGCAGATCGTCCTGGCCTTCCGGCAGCACGTAAAACCCTTCGTCCGCGGCATAATAAATGTCCGGCAGATTCCCGGACGATCTTCCGTTCTGTTCCTGCCCTTCACCGGAAACTTGAACCGGGTCAGCGTACCCGGGAGCGTTCGCGCCATATCTTCCGCCTGCGGAGAGATCGGCGCCCAGCGGGTGATGCACCTGATTTCCGAACCGCTCCTGCCGCGATTCACCCTTCATTCTCGCACCCACCTTTGGAATATGATTAAAAACCGGCGTTCATATCAGATACAGCCAGCCGGTGGCCTTTCATTAATTCATACGGGCGGTGCAGCGATATTATGTTAGCGGTCTCAAAATGACAGCAGGCGAACGGCTATATAAACTGAACTTAAGAGGGACAGGTTGGGCGGAGCTGTCACTGCGGCCAATTCGGGACTTCCGGTTGCTGTTATTTTCGGAGTTCTTGAATGGTATTCCTGATTTAGCGGGAGAACTCCGAAAATAAAGGCAATCGCGTTCGCTCCTCCATCTCCAAATTGCCTCCGCGACACCTCCCCTCCCTCCTTTCATTCGATAGTTCAGTCTATATAGCTCCCCCTGCTGGTGCGTTCTCCCTAAACTTTTACTGAATGAATGGCTTCTCCTAACGATCAGCCGTTCCTGGCTGCGCCCTCTTGGAATCCGGTTACATACGGCTTTATATAGCTCTGCTAATCCCGTTCTCAGGTTTATTTTAGCTCAACCAGTCCCGTTCTCTAGTTTTAATTTCGCTCTGCCCATCCCGTTCTCAGTTTTAATTTAGCTCTACCACTCCCGTTCTCTCAGCGCCGTTTCCAGATCAATATCAAAATCAAACGCCTTAAGCACGTTTTCAACCGTCTCAGCAATGGTATCCCGTGCCACGGTCTCAATTTCGCTGTCATTTTCCCAAAATTCTTCCTGAATCTCATTGATTGCTTTTGTCATAACGTCCAGCCGTTCCTGCACGGCAGCTTCAGAATGCTTACCCTCTTGTAAAAACTGCACCAGCCCCTCAATCTCGTTCTTCACCTTGTCCACCAGGAAGTTTGGGAAATAACCATCGCTGTACATGGACTCCATAGGGCTCAGCAAATCCTTCATCATAACGTCTCCTCTCATAATTAAATTGCATTAACAAAACACCTTGGTATGTAGAATCGGCAGGCTGGGCCAACCGTCCGCGGGAAATCGGCAGGACCACAATCCCTGCAATGATCTACCAGGCTACTGTAGTCAGATTCCAGTTGACCAGGGCGCCCATAATGCTTTGACATTTTATCGAGAACTCCCTTTCACTTAGGCCCGTTACGTCTGCTGCTTCTGTTGCTTCCCTTCCGTCCTACCCAAAAACCGTCATTCCTTCATCCCCGACAGATGAGTCTGTACCAGCTCATAACCGGCCGCACCCAGCGGATTGAACTTGCCATACTCATCCTTACTAAGACTCCGAATGTATTCGTCTCCACGGTACAAATGTCCGGCGCACTCGAATACTTTCAGTTCTTCCTTGTCAGGGGTCAAGGGAATATTGCATACGATCTTCCACGTTCCGTTTCGAAGATTCTCCGGAGAGGTGAAAATCACGCTTCTCTGCCGGCTTCCGAACCGGTAGCTGAGAAAGTTCCCATCCTCCACATTTGTCTCATCATGCACCAGGCGAATGACACCAAACGAAAACGCCTTTTTGAAACGGCCTTTCAGCGCGCACACCACCTGGCATACGGCAAACCGTCCGTCCTGCATCGGAATCGTAAATATATCGCCTTCCCTATATGCCTTTCTCATATGTATCCATAACCTTCTTTCTCTACCGAAACTGCAAACCTCGGAGACAAATGATGCGTGGTAGCAAAACGGCCTGTAAAAGCCTGACTTTTTATTCACTCCACCAAAACGGCTTGCCACCGTGGATGCTGTAGATTATCTCCAATACAAAACCGAACAAATGTTCCTATTCATTTCAATTATAACACATAACAACGAAGCGTCAACCTCTCCTTAGGGGCCCCATACAGAGCTGCGCCAAAGGGGTTCATCTTATACTCTTATACTCTTATACTCTTATACTCTTATACTCTTTTACTCCTATACTCTTTTACTCTTATACTTCTTATCCATTTGCTATTCTTCCTTCCGCGTTTTATAAAAAAAATGCCCGATACCCGCTTGGTCTGCGGGTACCGGGCCTTGAGCCTTGGTCGCTTAAGCCTGGCTGGCGGCGATCGCCTGTTCCAGGTCGTAAATAATATCGTCAATTGACTCGGTACCAATCGACAGGCGGAGCAGCGACGGCTTTACGCCTGCGGCGAGCTGTTCTGCTTCGGTAAGCTGCTGATGCGTCGTGCTGGCCGGATGGATGATAAGCGACTTCGAGTCGCCGACATTGGCCAAATGCGAAAACAGCTTCACATTTTCGATCACTTTGCGTCCTGCATCGCTGCCTCCCTTGATGCCGAATGTCAGGATCGCCCCTTGCCCTTTTGGCAAATATTTACGTGCCAGCTTGTAGGAAGGATGGCTCGGCAGTCCTGCATAACTCACCCATTCAACCGCTTCATGGTTCTCCAGATACTGTGCCACCTTAAGTGCGTTTTCACTGTGACGTTCCATGCGTAGATGCAGCGTCTCAAGGCCCTGCAGCAGCAGCCAAGCGTTAAACGGCGACAGCGCGGCGCCCAGGTCGCGCAGCAATTGAACGCGGGCTTTGATAATATAAGCGATCGGCCCCACAGCGTCGGTGTACACCACGCCGTGATAGCTTGGGTCGGGTTCGGTCAGACCCGGGAATTTTCCGCTGGCGGCCCAATCAAATTTTCCGCTGTCGACAATGATGCCGCCGATGGAGGTGCCGTGTCCGCCAATAAATTTGGTTGCCGAGTGAACAACGATGTCCGCCCCGAATTCAATTGGCCGCAGCAGATACGGGCTGGGGAACGTGTTGTCCACAATAAGCGGGATCCCATGCTCATGCGCAATGGCAGCCACCGCTTCAATATCCAATACGTTGCCTTGCGGATTGCCAACCGTTTCTGCAAACAGCGCCTTTGTCTTATCCGTAATTGCCTTGCGGAAATTCTCGGGATCATCCGAGTCCACAAAATTCACCTTGATGCCCAGCTTGGGCAGCGTCGAGGCAAACAAGTTATATGTACCCCCGTACAGACTCGCCGCCGACACAATTTCATCCCCTGCTCCTGCAATGTTCAAGATGGAGAAGGAAATCGCAGCCTGGCCGGATGCGGTACCTAATGCGCCTGCGCCGCCTTCCAGTGCAGCCACCCGCTGCTCAAACACATCGGTCGTCGGGTTCATAATCCGGGTATAAATATTGCCAAATTCCTTAAGAGAGAACAGGTTTGCCGCATGCTCCGCATCCTTGAAACCGTAAGAAGTGGTCTGATACAGCGGGACTGCCCGGGAAAAAGTGGTTGGATCGATCTCTTGTCCTGCATGAACGGCTAAAGTTTCAAACGACAGCTTACGGTCTTCTGACATGGGTATTTCCTCCCCTATAATTATATTGGCACACGTTACCAACCAAGAATTGTAACTATTCTCTCACAAAGTATGTCATTTGAAAAGATAAAATTCACATTATTCCACTGTGTTTTATGACATTAGGAACTCCGCCTAAAAAAAGACTCGCGCTGCAAACAGCGGGAGCCTGTAAAAGAACTGCATTCTAGTGGTTTTCAACTATTGAATGATTCAACGAACATTGATCGATTCAACCGATTCTATCGATTCAACGAGTGGTTTTCTGCTATTGAATGATTATACGTGTATTGATGATCTATTGAACTATTATTTATCTTTCATCAATTATTGATCTTTCAAATTATTGATCTTTCACATAATGATCTTTCATCAATCATTGATCTATCAACGAATCCTTCTATTCAACCAAAGCCCTGTTCCAGTCTCCCGCCAGCTTCAAGTATCGTAACTGACCAGATAGTGCTGGAGCTCTGTGTTATAGCTGCCGACGCTGTGTTCGATCAGCCTGCCTTCCCCGTCGTAGGAGTTGCGCAGCCGCTTGAGCACATGGGTTCCTGGCGGAAGCTCCAGCAGCAGACAGACCTCGGGAGGCGCCTGCTCCACAAAAAAACGGTCCTTGAAGTTCTCCAGTACAATATCGTTTTCCTCCAAAGCGTCGTACAGGGACTGGATATCCGCATCCATTGCTTTGGCGCCTCCGCCGGGCAGCACGTCAGCTGTCAGGAAGTGGACAAGATGGATATACGGCTGTCCGTTCAGCGTGTAGAGACGTTCGATCCTCTGGCAGTACGGTCCGTGGCGCTTATATTCCTCGCTGCCGGCAGCATTCGCAATAAGCTTGGATCCCAGCAGTTTTTTTTCAAGCTTATGGCCCTCTTCCACAAGCAGCTCGGTAAATCTTTTACCTTTGGAAAGCTTTTGGTAAGAGGTATTGCGCATCACAATGGTTCCAATACCGCTTTTCTTTTGCACATAACCTTCCTGGGCCAGCTCCTGGACCGCACCGCGGACCGTCATTTTACTGACGCCAAATTCCTTTTCCAGCTGCTGCTCGGAGGGAATAATGCTCCCCAGCGGGTATACACCGTGCAGAATCCGGTCTTTGAGGATTTTTTGGATCTGTTTATATAAAGGGCCTTGCTTGCGTTTCAGAGACACGCGCCGTTCACTACCTTTCAACATCTAAGGTATGGTCTGACAGCGCCCGGAGCACCTCACTTTCAGTAAAAAGCGCGGTATCGCCTTGGGTCGTGTGCGCCAGCATCGCCGCCGCCGCTGCCATATTAACCGTTTGCCGCCACGGGTACTGCTGCAGCTCCCCATGGATGATGGCACTGGTAAAAGCATCCCCGGCGCCAATCCGGTCAAACACCGGGAAAGTCAGCTTACGGGAAAACTCAGATTGGCCTTGATGATACACATATCCGGTTAACGAATGCGTGTTGTCCGCATGAATCTCCCGGTGGGTTCCCGCTGCCGTTTCGATTCCGAAGCGTTTGGCCACTTCCGGAATAGCCTGTTTCAACTGTGTTATTCTATCATACTCTCCGGTTTCGATGCCAAGGATAAACTGCGCATCCTTCTCATTCATCATCACTGTATCCGCCAGCTCCAGCAGATCCTCATAATGCGGACGGGCTTGGGAATAACCCTCAGCCCCCCATAACGCCGGGCGGTAATTGCAGTCAAAAACCACCTTGCCTCCGGCGCCCTTCACCTCTGCGGCAAGCTGCTTCATCTGCCTGCGCACTTCTTCGTTCATAGCCAGCGTGATGCCGCATAAATGAAGAACGTCCACATTGGAAGCAAGAGCGGCCATGTTATAGGTGCCTGGCTCTGCCGTATTAAAGCTGCTGCCCAGCCGGTCTGTGTAGGTGACTCTGCCGGGACGGGGACCAAAGCCATTCTCCAGAAAATACATCCCCACATGTCTGCCGCCCCGTCTGATCAATGAAGTGTCCACCCCCAGCTTCCGCAGATAAGTAATGGCCGCTTCGCCTACCGGAGTCTCCGGCAGGGTGGTGATGAGCGCACCGTTATGGCCATACCGGGCCAGTGCCGCCGTTACATTGACTCCGCTCCCGGAAAAAGAATACTCCAGCCTGCTGCTCTGGGCCAGCGTTTCATAGCCTGGAACCTGCAGCCGCATCATCACTTCGCCAAAAGCAGCAATCCTAGGCATACCGGTCCACCAGCGATTTCATCTTATCGAGCAGTCTGCGGACATCCTCTACGTTGGTATTCCCGGTCTGCGGATCAATAATTGAGGAATAGATATGCGGGATCACCTGCGGCACACCTGCCTGCAGCGCAATCTCCAGGATCGGGCCAAAATTGTCCAGGTCGATTCCGCCCGTAGGCTCCAGAGCGAACCCGGCTTCCCCGCAGGCCTTGGCAACCGCACGGTACTCTTCTTCCAGCTTCAGCCCCTGCATCGGAAAATACTTCAGCGCATTGCCGCCCATGTCACGGACGAGCGCGATGGCGGCTTCAACCGGAACAACCGCTTGCTGCCCGATCCCCGAGCTGACCGGGCCGGTCGACAGATTCACATACCCCGGCTTCCCGCAGGGAGAGACCAGGCTGTTAATCCAGCTGTCCCTGGCTCCCAGATTGGCCCGGGTTGCCCCCACTGCCGGAAACACCTGATTGATGTGGCTGCCGGGATAGGTTTTGGCAATCTCCGCGACCACTGCCGCCTGGCGGTTATCGCCCGCTCCCAATCCGATGGACACGGCATCTTCAATCGGCTTCCCATATTCAGCCATAGCAGCCGCGGCTTCTTCCGCGTTTGCATAATTTTTGGAGAGCACGCCTACCAGGACATACCCTTCTGCCGCCGCAAAAACCTCCTCGGCATTCTCGATCCCGCCCGCCAGCACATTAAGTGCGGCTCTCTTTTTATATAAACGCTGATGCATATTACTCATGGCGTCCGCCTCCTACAATTTCGCTTATTCTGCTTACGATAATTTGAAGGTCATCCCCTTGCAGCGACCTTGGATCGATATCGAAATACCCCTGCTTCACGCCGTAATCCCGCGTATATACGGCAATCCCGCCTTCACGCAAACGGTCATTAACGGTTTTCGCATCCAGCCCAGCAGCGGAGGAATCAATCTGGATACGTCCGCGGTAAATCGCTCTGCCTGCTTCATCCTGCACGATGCGGACGGATACCCCCGGAAGCTGGGACAGCGGATTAAGAGCTTCCAGCGCCTGCTTCTCCATTTCGCTGTTGTCTGCCTTGTCCTGGTATTCCTCCAGTGCCTGGAGCAGTCCAAAGGTTGTCTCTTTGCCAACCTTCATGCTGCGTCCGATTCCGTGCAGCTGCACCTTCAGCCAATCGATGTATTTCTGTTTGCCGGCGACGATGCCTGAGGTGGGTCCTTCAACAGCCTTCGAGCCGCTGTAAACCGCAAGGTCGGAGTATTGGACATATTTAAGCAGATCCTCTTCCGCAGCCGCATCAACAATCAGCGGGATCCCTCGGCTTTCCGCAACCTCCCAGGCTTCCTCTACGGAAATCATGTTTTTCTGGACGGCATGATGGGATTTAACATAGAGAATGGCTGCGGTGCGTTCACCGATTGCCTGTTCAATATGCTCTTTGCGGCCTTCGTTGGCGTACCCTGCTTCAACCACCCGGCCGCCGCCCAGGAATACCATGGTTTCAACCGGAGCTCCGTACTGCACGTTATGGCCCTTCAGCATAATGATTTCGTTTTTCGCTATCGGCTCCTGGTGCAGCCTCAGGCTGAGCCGCGGATCTCCGCCGGTCACGATGGCCGCTACCGACAGCGCAATGCCGCTGGATGCCGAATTGACAACTACCGCCCCTTCGGAGCGGAGCAGCCGGGCAATGTACGCACCGGATTTGTCCACAAGATCGGCAATTTCCACATACCGCTGTCCGCCCTGCTTCATCGCCTCCATAACCGTATCCGTTGGCGCAGATACGCCCAGGATGCTCATTCTTCCGCTGGCATTAATAACACGCTTTAATCCGTATTTAGCATGTAATGAATGATCCATTTGCAAAAACTCCTTTAGCCTCGATATAGTGCTGCGCCACCCTTACATCGCCTTCCGAGTCCGTGAGCCGCCTCTCCCCCGTCTCAAGTGAAAACAAGGTTAAATTCGCCTGCTGCCCTACTCTGATCTGGGCAAGCTCCGGCCTGCCAAGCCATGCCGCTGCACTGCTTGTAACCGCGCGGATGACCTCTTCCAGACTGTAGCCGAGCACCAAAAATTTCGTCAGCACGTTCGACATACTGTATACCGGCCCGTTCAGACGGTTGCCCCGGTAGATATCGGTGCTGATCGTATTCAGCCCGATCCCCGCTTTTTTTGCCTGTTCCGCAACCTTAAAGGAAAAGCTTGCGGTGCCATGTCCCACATCCAGATGAACCCCGCGGGCGGCTGCATCCAGCAGCCCTTGCAGCGGTGTACCATCCGCGTGGAACAAATTATTGGATTTGCCGTTAAGATAATGGGTGATGACATCGCCCGTCCGCAGCAGCTCCAGCACTTCGGAGATCGCCGGCGGTGCCGATCCGATATGTACCATAAGCGGAAGTTCTGTCGCCTCCGACAACCCGCGCGCCAGTCTGAGCGGCTGGATGCCGCTGTCTTTGACGACACTCCGGCTGATCCGCGCTTTTAGACCAACAATAAATTCCCGGTAAGTTTTTGCCGCCTCCACAGCCTTCGCCTGGTCAATCCACTCCAGCTGCGACAGCTCATCGGTCCGTTCAAGGCCGATCCGTGAAATATTCAGAAAAGCAAACACCCGTGTAGCCGCCTTTTGACTATCCGCATAAAAATTCCCGATCCGGTCAGAGCCGCAGCTTCCGGCATCCACCAGCGTCGTTACCCCCTGCTTCACGCCAATTTCATCAATCTCGTCGCCATACGGGTCAAACTCAGGCACGGCATGCACATGCAAATCAATCCATCCGCTGGATCCATATAACCCGGAGCAGTCCTGTACCGCATCTCCTTCAGCCTGGCCTGGCGGTGTAATAGCAGAGATGATTCCGTCCTGAATGGCAATATCAACCATCCACCCGTCAACAAGCTGCAAATTGCGCAGCACATTCCTTGTGCCCACTCTTTCCATCTCCTTCTTCAACCCGGATCGCAGCCCGCCCAATATAAAGTAAAACTTGCTGCACCACATTAAAGATTATAATGTTATAATGTTTATATTAGCATAAGATTGGTCAAGAAGAGAACCGTGATTTATTATTTATATAATTCTAATTTGAACCTTTACACTGGAGGGACGCATCATGGCAAATCCGGCATCTAAGTCATCCTTGTTCGCCAAATTCCGGTTTAACTGGAACCATCTCAAATCCAAACTGTTAATGAAATATGCCTTTTCCTACATTCTCATATTTCTCATCCCGTTAACCGTCGTCACTATTTTTGTTTATGAAAACGCTGTAAAGGGCCTTCGGGTCGAAATTGAGCAATCCAATGTCAATCAGCTCAACCAAGTTAAAAACACGATCGACACCCGTATGGCCGAGCTTCAGGAGATTGCGGGCAGAATCGCTTACGACAAGCATCTTACCCCCTACATGGTAAGGCATCCTTATTACAGCCTGGAGGCGGTCCAGGCGCTGGGCAACTACAAAGCCAGCAGCAGCATTGCGGAAGATCTTTTTCTCTATTTCCACGAAGATTCCAACATCTACTCTTACCGCGGACTGGCCGATCTCAAAGTCACATTTGATACCCTCTACCAGTTCGAGCGCTGGACCCCGGAACAACTGCGGCGGGACTTGAATGAAACCACGCAGCCGCTGGTGCGCCCCGCCGAAAACGTGACCGTCAATTCCCGCAAGGAACCCATGCTGGTCATGCTGATGCCGATTAAACCCAACGATCCGTATCCTTATGGAACCGTTGTGTATCTGATGAAGGAATCCAAGCTGACCGGTGTCATGGATTCGATCCTCAGTGATTTTTCGGGAAGCAGTTATATCTTCAGCGCAGCCGGTGAGGTTCTGACCGCAAACAGCCACGGCGTTAACCTGCCTCAGGAAGAGCTCAGCACCTTGTCCGCACTTGAACCGGGCATACATAATCTTGAGCTGGACGGTGAACAGTATTCGGTTGTCTCTGTACAGTCCAAAGAAAATGGCTGGACCTATGTGACTACCATGCCGAGCTACCAATTTTTCAGCCGTGTTGCCCATGTCCAGACGCTGATCCTGCTCGTGTTTTGTATTACGGTTATCACCGGCATAGCGGCCGCCCTGCTGCTGGCCAAACGGCAGTACCATCCGATCAAGGATCTGATGGAGTTCGCCAAGCTGAGAAGCAGCGGCAGCGAGTCGCTCAAGCTCCGCAATGAATGGGAATGGATCCGGCAGACGCTTCATGACTACAGCGCCCGAATCGATCTGCAGGAGCCGTTCGTCCGCAATCAGTGCATGATGCTGCTGCTTAAGCACGGCAAGCCGGATGATCCCGAGATTGAACAGATGATTCTTAGCGCAGGACTTAGGCATCCGCAGGGACAGGGCCTTTATTTCTCGGCTATCCTGTCTTGGGATAACACGGTACCGGATGCAGCCTCCCCGCATGAACGCCAGCTGCTGCAGGAGATGCTCAGCAGTATTTGCCTCCCTGGTCCTGACGCCCAGATCTTTGGCGTTGAATTCTCCGTCAAGGACCAGTTCGCCTTGATTATTTCGCTGCCCGGCGACGGGGACGGCCCCGTTCAGAGCCGCATGGAGCAGGTAATTGAAGGGGTTCAAGCCATGATCCGCGAGCATTCGCAGACCGCGCTGAGCATCGGTGTCGGCCTGGCCTACAGGGACCTGGCGCAGCTCAATCAATCTTTTATTGAAGCCGCGGCAGCACTGGAACACCGGATGATCCGGCGCAGCGGGCAGGTAACCTACTTCGAGCAGCTGACCGAGCTGAATCCGCCCGCCGCCGAAAGCTTCTGGATTCCGCGTAAATCCATGCTGAAGCTGGAGCAAAGCTTGAAGCAGGGCAATGAGTCGGTAACCGTCCAGCTGATTGCCGATATCATCGATACCATCAGGGAGGAGCCGCTGCAGGTCCATCTGCTGCGCTGCATCTGCTTCGATCTGCTGAACGCTTTTTTACGTACGGCATCCGAGCTGGGCATGGACGAGGTGTTCACGGACATCGCCGGACTCACCACCTTTGAAACACTGGAAGAACTGGAGAGCCGCCTGCGCTCTCTGTCCGCCGCCATCTGCGAGCAGGTGGAGCGGAATACGGAGACTAGCGAATCCTCGTTAATGGACGACATCCTGGCTTATGTGGACCAGCAGTTCGCGGATTATACCCTCAGCCTGGAGCATGTGGCGCTGAAGTTTGGCATTTCGACCTCTTATTTAAGCCGGAGCTTCAAAGAGAAAACCGGCAGCAACTTCTCGCAGTATATCTGGCAGCGGCGGGTGGATGAGGTCATCCGGCTGCTGGAGAATACGAGCGCACCGCTTAAGGAGATCATTGAACAGGTGGGCTACCTGGACGCGCCAAACTTCATCCGCAAGTTTAAAAAAGAAACCGGCCTGACGCCGGGGCAGTACCGCAAGGACCATGCCCTGAAAGGAACTGCTGCGAAAAGACCGGTTTAAATTGGCAAAGCTCCGTATTGGCAAGCTGCCGTATCGGCAAAACTGCGGTATCGGCAAACTGCGGTATTGGCAAAACTGCGGTATCGGCAAACTGCGGTATTGGCAAAGCTGCCGTCCTTCCGAAAAAGGTAAATGATCTGTTTTTTGGGCCTACTGCGCTTCCTTCAGAATATGCTCTACCAGGTCGTCCAGCGGAACGGTTGCAAGCGCAATCGCCGTGTCCGTCACCCCATAATAAATGTAGAGCAGTCCGTCTTTGACTACATTTCCAGTCGGGAAGATGACATTCGGGATTTGGAACCCGAATTTCTCATAATACGTCTCCGGCTCCATAATAAAATTATGGGTCCGGGCAATGACCTTTTCCGGCTGCTCCAAATCCAGCAGCATGGCTCCTACACGATAAACGATGTCTTCATCGACGCCGTGATAGAGTACCAGCCAGCCCTTGTCCGTACGTATCGGAGGCGTGGAGCCTCCAATCTTCCGGGATTCCCAGGACAGGTTTTCCGCTTTGGCAAGCAGCTTGGGTTCCTCCCAGTGAACAAGATCCTCGGAGTAGGTAATCCACATGGCTGCCTTCTCCGTTCCGTAGACTTCGCCCACATATTCCTCGGGACGGCGCAGCAGCACGAATTTGCCGCCGATTTTTTCGGGGAACAGGATATTGTCCCGGTCATTGATATCGAGCGGTGTCGTGTCCGCGACAAATTCCCAATCCAGCAGATTATCCGATTTCAGAATCGAGGAGCGGGTCAGCCAATGCCCATCCTCTTCCCCCCAGCCATCCGGGTATTTCGGAATGGAGCGTTCCGGGACACCCGCACCGGTAGGATAATAGCTCATGGCGCAGGGGCGCAAAGCGTAGTTCATATAAAAGGTACCGTCGATTTTGACAATCCGCGGATCCTGCACACTTCCGTACGGAAAACCCAGCATATCGGGCGTCACAATCGGTTCATCCTTCACATGGGTGAAGTTTACGCCGTCTTCGCTCTCCAGCAGACCCAGGAAGTTTTTGCATGGAGTCAGGGAACCTGCGGTGCGCTCGATCATGTAAAATTTCCCGTTATCGATGATGACCGCAGGATTGAAGACCGTAACCTTGCGCCATTCGTAACCGCCGGGGACGACGATCGGATTATTGGGGTGTCTGGTGATTTGCATGTCTATTCCTCCTGCGAATGTTGTTTAGGGTATAGTTTGATCGTTTGGACCTCATAGGGTCTAAAAGACAGCGGGATCACTCCGCCGGCAGCGTCGGCGGGACCGGTCTCCGTTTCCAGCAGGTTCACCCGGCAGACGCGGACACCGCCGTCCTTCCAGTCCAGCACGGCCGTACTTCTGCTGCCTGAGGATTCATACAGCCGGACAATGGTCCCGCTGCCGTCCTCCGCCTTCTTGATCGTATCGAGCACCACATGCCCGCTCTGAAAGCCGAGCCAGCCATAAGTGCCCGGATAGCGGCCGGGATGCGGTTCTTCGCTGACCGCAAGCATCGGCTCGTTCAGCTCCGCCGCTTCCCGTACCACTGCCGCCTGGCGCCATTCCCCGGCATGGGGATACAAAGAATACGTAAATTCATGTTCCCCCTGATCCGCATGGCGGTCCGGCCAGCGCGGTGCGCGCAGCAGCGAGAGGCGCAGCACGCCGTCATAAATGTCATAACCGTATTTGCAGTCATTCAGCAGACTGACGCCATAACTTCCTTCGGACAAATCCGCCCAGCGGTGGCCGCAGACCTCAAATTGAGCCTGCTCCCAGCTGGTATTGCGGTGGGTCGGGCGGTCCAGTGCCCCAAACGGAATCTCGTATGTTGCCTTTGCTGCTACGATATCCACCGGAAAAGCCGCCTTCAGCACCTTATGCTCCTCTTTCCAGTTGACGCAGGTCTTGAAGTCCACCCTGCGGCTGTGCCGGGACAACGTGATCTCCTGCTCGATCAGCGAGTGATTCAGCTGCCAGCGGAATTTCAGCACCGTCAGTACAGGTCCGCTGACCAGAACCCGCCGGTCCAGCAGCTTCGCCCTGCCAGCAGGCTGCTGCTCATACCGCGGGTCGAGGTCCCAGGCATCCCATAAAGGCGGGGTGTCATGGAAGAACTGCAGCTGGTTACCGGTCTTGCCGGGCTGTAACAGCTCCCGGCCGGCCTCCTTGTCATACCAGCGGCTGATTTCACCGTCTTCATTAAATGTAAGGAGATAATGTTCTGTTTCCCACTGCTCCGGGAAGGCTTCTCCTGAGCTGATGTCCGCCTTCTGGTTATGCTGTTCGGATGCCTCACGCAGCCAGAAAGTCCTGCAGCCAAACGCAGGGACTTTGCGGACCCGGACAGCCAGCGTATAGCTGCCGCCGGTCCCATCCGTGTTCCAGCATTCGCTGTCCAGCTGGCCGTCTTCATCGAACGCCTGCACCGCGGTCAGACTGCTGTCCCCTTGGATCCGGATCAGCTCAGTCCGCTCCCAGCCCAGGCTGTTGAATACCACAAAAGGGCGGCCTTCCCCGGAAGTATTTACTCCGCCCGCCAGCGCACGGAGTGAAGTGTCCAGCACCTGCCGGCCCAGGCGGAAGATTTCCGCGTACTGCTCCCGCGAAGTGGTGTACACCTCCGGGATGGAAGTCCCCGGGATAATGTCATGGAACTGGTTAAGCAGCAGCAGCTTCCACCCTTCGGCAAGCTCCGGACAGGCCGCCTTTAGAGGCTCCAGCAGCCCGCTCCTCTCTGCGAGCAAACTCCAGATCTCCGCCTGCCGGTACAGCACTTCCGCCTTGCGGTTGCTGCGTTTATTAAAGGCGTGGGTAGTGAATGTTCCCCGGTGAAGCTCCAGATAAAGGTCGCCGTGCCATGCCGGAAGCTCCGGCTCTTGGAAGCCGACCCCTGAGAAAAAAGCCTCCGCCGTCGAGTAACGGATGGCCGGCTGGCCCGGCGTCAGGCCGGTACGCTCCACATACTCCAGCATTTCATGCGTAACCCCGCCTCCGCCGTCGCCGTGCCCGTAGAGCAGCATCAATTCGTTATGCTGCTCCTTTTGGGCAAAAGCCTGCCAGTGCTCCTGGACATCCTTCGGATGGGTATGTTCGTTCACCCCATGATTCTGATAAGCCACGATTTTTGTCCCGTCAATGCCCACCCAGTGGAATAGCGTATGCGGAAAAGGATTGGTATCATTCCACCCGAGCTTGGTCGTCATAAAATAATCGATTCCCGCCTGCTTCAGCAGCTGCGGCAGGGAGGCGCAGTAGCCGAAGGTATCGGGCAGCCATTCAATCGCAGACCGTTTGCCGAACTCCTCCAGATAGAAGTTTTGGCCATACAGCATCTGCCGCACCAGCGATTCCCCGCCTGGAATATTTAAATCCGGCTCCACCCACATGCCGCCAACCAGCTCCCACCGGCCTTCGGCAATCCGCTCCTTTATCCGCTGGTACAGCTGCGGGTAATGCTCTTTGGCAAAAGCGTACAGCTGCGGCTGGCTCTGGGAATAACGGAAGTCCGGATATTTGTCCATCAATGCGCAGACTGTAGAAAAAGTCCGGCTGACCTTGCGTACCGTTTCCCGGACCGGCCACAGCCAGGCAATATCAATATGCGACTGGCCGACCATGTGCATCGTTCCGGCGGACAGTCCCTCTGCCCGTTCCGCCGCCGCCACAGCCCGCAAATGCTGCTCAGCATCCGCGGCGGCGCTGCCGTCATGGATCAGCTCCTCCTTCATGTAGAGCGCATCCATCGTTTGCTCAAGCGCCCTCAGGATACGGATGCGGCGCCCGTCTTCAGCAGGCAGCAGCATGGCGGCTTCATGCGCTGCCTTAACCGTATGCAGCAGGCTGTATACGGGAGGATTCACACGCACCAGTGTGATCTCAATTCCTTCCAGCGGCGGCTTAATCACCGCCTGGCGGTTCAGCGGATCCTCCGGCTCAGGAATCGGATCATACAGCTCGATATGGAGCTGCAGTTCCTCTCCTACAGCGCCGGGCGGCAGCGGGATGAACCAATGGTTGCTGTCCAGTCCATGGTACGGCTCTCCATTAATACTCAGAAGGCCCTCCCCGCGGCCTAGATACAGCAGCGCAGACGCTTCGCGCGGCCAGTCTTCCGGGAGCGTGACTTCACGCTGCAGGAAATACGTAGTCCCATATCCGCCATCCAGCCGGGAAATGCTGTAATGAGGATGATACTCCTCTTCATGCTCGTATACGCCGGGCGTGATATAGCGTGATTTGCGCATACTCCATTCCTTCAGCTCGATCTTCTCCGCCCACTGCCGGTTGGCCAGCCAGCCGATAAACCGGTTCATACGCTTCATGGCTCAGCCTTCCTCCCTGACATGGAGCGGTGCCGTTAAATATTCCGCCGAGTTAGGTCCCGCCATGATCGTAAATTCTCCCGGCTCCACGATCCGCGTTAAATCTGCGGATACGTACTCCAACTGCTCTCTGCCGACCTTGAACGTAACGGTCTGCGTGTCTCCCGGCTGGATGCTGATCTTGCGGAAGGCCTTAAGCTGCTTCTCCGGCCGCGTTATGCTGGAAGCCAGATCTGATATATACAGCTGAACCACTTCACTGCCCTGCCGGTCACTTGTATTCGTGACATCAACAGATACAGCGGCTTCCTCATCTGCAGAAATAACGGAAGGCTCTACCCTCAAGTTGCTGTATTTGAACTCGCTGAAGCTAAGGCCGAACCCGAACGGATACTCGGCATGGAAATCTGTCTCCAGATAACGTTTGCCTCTCGTCCGCCGCTTGTAGTAGTACACGGGAAGCTGGCCGACATGTTTCGGAATGCTGATCGTCAGCCGCCCGGAAGGGTTCACCTCACCAAAAAGAATGCCGGCAACGGCATGCCCGCCTTCCTGGCCGGGATACCAGGCTTCCAGAATGGCATCGGCATGCTCCACAATCCATGGCTCCGCAATCGGGCGGCCATTGATGTAGACCACAATCAGCGGTTTGCCCAGTTTGTGGATCTCCTGCACCAGCTCAAGCTGTACGCCCATCAGGTTCAGTGTGGCCCGGTCAATGCCCTCGCCGCACTCCATATCGCTCCAGGAATGCTCCGTAACGACCGAAGCGCCTGTAAGCAGATCGATGGTCCCTTCGCCAAAATCCCGGGCACTTGAGCCGCCAATCGCCATCACAACGGCATCGGCTTCAGCCGCGCAGGCCAGCGCACGCGCAAACCCTTCCCGGGAATCGCCTTTAATCCGGCAGCCCGGCGCATACAGCACGCTGCCCGGCCCGCCGCCCAGCGCCTGCCGGATGCCGTCCAGAACGGTGACAATCGCACCTTTGGGCTGCGGCGAGGTATAATCGCCCAGCTGATTGTAGGGCGCATCCGCATTGGGTCCAATCACGGCGAGCTTCGGAATCCGCTTGCTCAGCGGCAGCGTTCCGCCTTCATTTTTCAGCATGATGATGCTTTCGCCGGCAATCCGCCGTGCCAGCTCCCGGTGCTCCGGCCTGCCAATCGTCCGCTCCGCCAGCTCAGGATCGGTAAAAGGACGGTCGAACAGCCCAAGCTTGAACTTCAGCTCGAGAATCCGGGCAGCCGCGCGGTCCAGATCGGACTCCTGCAGCCGTCCATGATCCATAGCGTCCGAGATATGCTTTTCGAACATTTCTCCGGACATCTCCATATCGATGCCGGCCAGCAGCGCCTGGGCAACCGCCGCTTCCCCGCTGTCCGCCGTATTATGCCCGTTCGTCAGCATGCCAAGTGCTCCGCAATCCGTAATGACGAACCCGTCAAAACCCCATTGCTCCCGCAGCACATCCTGCAGCAGATAACGGTTTGTCGTGCAGGGAACCCCGTCAATTTCGTTATAAGCGGTCATGATAGACAAGGCTCCGGCTTCCACCGCTTTGCGGAAAGGAAGCAGGTCCACCTCATGCAGTTCGCGGTACCCCATATGCACCGGCGCCGAATTCCGGCCGCCTTCCGAGCTGCCGTAAGCGGCGAAATGCTTCAGGGGCGCCAGTACGGAATCCTCCGCATCCAGCCGTTCCCCCTGCAGCCCTTTTACCGCCTCCACGCCCATCGCGGCAATCAGGAACGGGTCTTCGCCAAACGTCTCCTCCGTCCGTCCCCAACGCGGATCACGCACCACATCGAGCACTGGCGAATAGGTCGCCGCGCCGCCTTGGCTGCGGGTCTCCAGCGCCACTACCCGGCACATCTCCCGGTACAATTCGGGATTCCACATGCTGCCCAAGGCCAGCGGCACCGGGAATACAGTTGCGCCAATCGCCATATGCCCATGCGAACATTCCTCGCCGAACAGGATCGGAATGCCGAGACGGCTCTCCTTCATGGCGTAAGCCTGAATGGCATTTACCGCCTCCGCCCCTTCCTTCGGGGACAAGCCCGTCTCCAGTGTGACACCAGTCCACGGATCTGCACGCAGCGTTCCATACAATGAGCCCACGCCTCCGGCTGCAACCTGGCGCTTGAAGGCTTCCGTCATCCCGACGCTTCCGTCCGGACGCTTCTCATAGCACTGCCACCCGAAAGGCTGGACTAATTGTCCAGCCTTCTCCCCAGGTGTCATGCGCTGCAGCAGGTCCTGTACCCGGTCCGCCACAGGGCGGGTTTTATCCTTATAGATCATGTCTACAGCACCTTTCTGCACAAAGGACTTGAATTAGTTGGTTTTCCAGCGGTCATAGGCAGCCTGGTAGATCTCAGCTACACGTTCCCCGCCCATTTTTTTGATCGTTGCAACATAGTTATCCCAGCCGGACAGCGGCTCGGCGCCCGTAATGAATTTCGCTTCCATCTGCTTCACATACGTGCTCAGGTCCGAATTCAGACTGTTGATTTCCGTCTGCTCTTCCACGGTGAGGAACAAGGCCGGGAACGGAATCCGCGCGCCTTTATCAAGCAGCTTTTGCTTTGTCTCCTGCTCTACCCACAGGTCAAAATCTGTCTTCAGTCCTTTGTTGATATCATCCATGGACAGCGTTGGTGCCGGAATGCCGTAGTTAGGCGTCAAGGTCGCCCGGTAGTCTTCCATTTCCTTGCCGTCCGGTACAGGCAGGTACTTCTTGACTCTATTTTCTTTATCCGTGTATTCCCAGAGCATGCCTTCCGGCCCTTTATTGAAGAACATCGCGCCTTCATAGGAATACAGGTAATCTACCCAGCGCATAGAGGCTTCAGGATGCGGGTTGCTTTCAGAGATGGCGAACGCGCCGGTCGTGATCCCTCTGTTTTTGGCAATGGCCGGGGCATCAACCGATTCGCTGCGGACCGGCGCAAACATCGGATCTTCCGTCGAAGGTTCGCCGCCTTTAGTCATATAAGCGTGCCAGTCGGAGAACAGGGCAACACGGTTTTCCTGTGCTTTGGCCTTTTTCTGCTCTGCGGTCTGCGAAAAGCTTTCATGGTCCAGCAGTTCTTCGGACCACAGACGGTTCATGTAGGTCAGATACTCCTTAAAGCCTTCCTCAAGCGGCGTATAATGCACCACGTCGTTGTCATCGACATAAATTTCTTCCTCATAGATGCCGAAGGCGCCCAGCAGCCACGTACGGATATCGCGGAGGTTGGCGGCGGTGGTCGTTACCGAGGAGACCGGAATTTCGTCCGCGATGCCGTTGCCGTTTGGATCTTCCTCCTTCACACGCTTCAGGAAGGTGTACAGCTCTTCGGTCGTTTCAGGGAGCTTGTCAATCTTTAGCGCTTTCAAGAAATCCCCGTTATACCACATCGGGTTGCGGTACCAATGCTGGCTAAGCTCAACGACCGGCAAGGTGTAGATATGCCCGTCCGGCGCCGTGATCGACTTGCGGACATCCGGATTCTCCTCCAACAGCGCCTTAAAATTCGGGGCGTATTCATCAATCAGGTCCTCCAGGGGGATCAGGATCCCCTGCTCTCCATGATTCATCTGCTCCGCAGTCGTCAGACCGGCAGCATAAAAGATATCCGGATAATTCCCGCTCGCAAACACCAGGTTCTTTTTGGTGTCAAAGCTGTCTTTCGGCGCATTCTGGTACTCCAGCGTAATGCCGGTCATCTCCTGCATCTGCTGCAGCACAGGCATGTTCTCCCAGTTCTGAATCCCTACATCCGGCGCCATCATCGTCAGCTTAATGGGCTCATTAACGATCGGGAATCCTTCTTTGTTCACAGCGGCATCCGTCTTTGCGGCATTCTTGTTCGCCGCTCCTTCATTTGAGTTGCCGCTGCCGCAGCCGGCCAGCAGTGCCAGGATCAAGGCCGAAGACACCAGAAGCTTCCATGGTTTACGTGTGGACTGCATAAGTAATTCCTCCCTTGTTATCATTACATTTTAAACGCTTACCCTTTGACAGAGCCAATCATGACCCCTTGGACAAAATAACGCTGCAGGAACGGATAGACAGCCACAATGGGCAGGGTGGAGACGACGATAACTCCATATTTGATCAGCGATGCCGTTTCTGCCTTCGAGTTCATAGCCATGGCCACCTCGCCGTTAATTGCGGCGCCCGTGGTTTCAGCCGACATTTCCTGAAGGACAAGAATCTGGCGCAGAACCATCTGCAGCGGATACTTGGCTTCATCATTCAGATAGATCAGAGACGGAAAATAGCTGTTCCAGTGCCCTACACCATAGAACAAGGCCATAACCGCTATAATTGGTGCGGAGAGCGGCAGAACGATACGGATGAACAGCTTCAGGTTCGTACAGCCGTCGATATGCGCCGCCTCCTGCAGCTCCTTGGGGATTGTCGTCTGAAAAAACGTGCGGGCCACGACAATGTTCCAAACGGAAGCGGCCACCGGCAGGATCAAAGCGCCCATGCTGTTGATAAGGCCCAGGTTTTTGACCAGCAGGTAGGTTGGCACCAGTCCGCCGCTGAAAAACATCGTAAACAAAATGATGCCCATAAACAGCTGCCGTCCCACAAAGTCAGCCCTGCTCAGCGCATAGGAAGCTGGCAGAGTAACGGCAAGATTAAGCAGCGTACCTAACACTGTATAGATAATGGTGTTCAAATACCCGCTCCATATTTTGGGGTTCTCAAAAATAAGCTTGTAACCGTCCAGTGTCACGTTTTTCGGAAACAGCCACATGGCCCCCGAATTGACGTCCTGCGGCGAACTGATCGAAGCGCTGAGAATATAAACCAGCGGATAAAGGACAACCACCAGCGCAAGACACAGATAAATGTAGGTGCTGATCAAAAACAGCTTGTCTCCCTTGGATTCTTTCATGGCAGTAACCAAAAACTTCACTCCTTTCTACCAGAGGCTGTTTTCACTGGTGCGTTTGGCAATCCGGTTAACGGTAACCAGCAGAATGACGTTGACCACCGAGTTGAACAATCCGACAGCCGTCGAGAAGCTGTATTGGGCGTTCACCAGGCCGGCGCGGTATACATAGGTGGATATAACATCTGAAGCTTCCATATTAAGCGAGTTCTGCAGCAGCAGGATTTTTTCGAAGCCAAGCCCAAGAATATTCCCCATATTCAATATCAGCATGATTGTAATTGTAGGGATAATGGTCGGCAGGTTGATGTGCAGCACCCGTTTGATCCGGCTGGCCCCATCCACTATGGCTGCTTCATGCAGCTGGGGATCTACACCCGACAAGGCCGCGAGATAAATAATCGTTCCCCACCCGGTGCTCTGCCAGACGCCCGAGAGGACATACACCGTCTTGAACCAGGCTGGATCGGTCAGAAACTGTGGCGCCTGGAACCCGAGGAACTCAATGACCCGCACAATCATTCCGCTAGAAGGGGATAAAAAGGTAATAATCATCCCCGCCATGACCACTACAGAAATGAAATGCGGCGCATAGGTGACGGTCTGGACTGTCTTTTTGAACGGGCCGTTGCGGACCTCATTGAAGGCCAATGCCAGAATAATCGGCAGCGGGAATCCAAGCGCCAGTTCATAGAAGCTGATGCTGAACGTATTCCAGAGCAGGTCCCAGAAAAAGTAGGAATTGAAGAACCTTTCGAAATGGTCAAAACCGACCCATTCACTCCCCGTGATTCCTTTGGAAGGCACGAAGTTCTTAAAAGCAATCTGGATACCGTACATCGGACCGTAATGAAAAATGAAGAAATACAATAATGCCGGAAGCATAAACAGATACAGCTCCCAGTTTTTCCAGATCCTTTTGCCCAGGGAATTATTCTTCAATGAAGGACTTCCGGAACCCGAAGCGTTACTCCCCTTCATTCTCCCACTCCTCACTATGTTAGTTTCCATAACATTAAGTCGTGTAGCTGCTTCGCATTCTTCACAATGCAATTCCTGCTAACGCTTACAACACAAAGTGTAGTGAAACTTAGCTGACATCGTAAATATGTAGGTTCTGCATTGTCACCTTAAGGGAGTGTAAAACCGCGCCGCTCCGGCACTTTCCGGCCTGCCCCGCCACTGCTGCCTTTCTGCGGCCAACCGGCGTAAATGTGTGAATTATGAACCTTTCCCTAGGCTGCAAAAGTTACATATTGTGATCGCAGGGCGGGTATGCAAACATTTGCTACGAATGCCTGACTCATAAATGGACTGACGATACAGGACGATATAGGAGGTTTCTGTCATGACCCGTACAACCGCCCATCTGATCTCCCACACGCATTGGGACCGGGAATGGTACATGCCTTATGAACGTCACCATGTTCTGCTGGCCAAGCTGATGAATGAACTTCTGGAGACCCTGGAGAAGGAGGGCCGCTACCGTTCTTTCCATTTGGACGGACAAACCATTATCATTGAGGACTTTCTTCAGATTCACCCTGAAAAAAGAGCACTCCTGGAGCAGTTCATCCGCGAGGGACGGATTGTCATCGGCCCCTGGTATGTGCTGCAGGATGAATTCCTGACCAGCTCGGAAGCCAATGTCCGCAATCTGCTGATCGGTCATCAGGATGCGGCCAAGTATGGCGTCATCTCGAAGCTGGGGTATTTTCCGGATTCCTTTGGCAACATGGGACAAGCGCCGCAGCTGCTCCGGCAGGCGGATATTGAGACAGCCGTCTTCGGCCGCGGCGTGAAGCCGACAGGCTTTGACAATATGGTCGGTGAGCTGAACAGTACCAGCTACGAATCGCCTTATTCCGAAATGTTCTGGGAATCTCCCGACGGCTCCCGCGTGCTTGGCCTGCTGTTTGCGAACTGGTACAGCAACGGTAACGAGGTGCCTGTGGGAGCGCAGGAAGCTGCGGCCTTCTGGGACAAAAAGCTGGCCGATGCCGGCAAATACGCCTCTACCCCTGAGCTGTTGTTCATGAATGGCTGTGACCATCAACCTGTGCAGCGAAATCTCGCCGATGCCCTGGAGACTGCTAAGGAGCTATACCCGGATGTGGATTTTGTCCACTCCAGTTTTGAAGAGTATCTGCAGGCGCTTAAAGCTTCGCTGCCTGAAAATCTCGTGACCGTAAACGGCGAGCTGCGCAGCCAGCACACTGACGGCTGGGGGACACTGGTGAACACCGCTTCCGCCCGTGTCTACCTGAAACAGATGAACCAGCGCGGCCAGACCCTGCTGGAGAAAGGCGCCGAGCCGCTTGCCACGCTGGCTTATCTGGTCAGCGGACAAGCTTATCCTTATGCCCTGCTAACCTACGCATGGAAGACCCTGATGCAAAATCATCCGCATGACAGCATCTGCGGCTGCAGCGTGGATGAAGTCCATCAGGAAATGATTGCTCGCTTCGAAAAAAGCAGGCATGTAGGGGAAGCCATCATTGAAGAGAGCTTGAAGGCTATTATCGGACAGATCGGTACTTTGGATGTGGCTTCCTGGGGCGAATCCGCCTTTCCGGCAGCCGTCTTTAACACAACAGGCTGGGAGCGCAGCGGTACGGTAAGCGTGGAGGTCATTGCCGCCAAACGCTATTTCAAAGAAGGGCCAAATCCGGCGGCCATTGCCGAGGCGCTGGATCAGCTCCCGCTTGATCTGTCGAGCGGCCGGCTGTTGGATAGTGAAGGACGGACCCTCTCCTGCCTGGCGGAGGATCTGGGCACCAGCTTTGGTTATGAGCTGCCGGACGACCAGTTCCGCAAGCCGTATATGGCCCGCAAGCTTCGCTTGACCTTTGAGGCCGCACAGGTACCGCCGCTTGGCTACAAAACCTACGCTTGGGTACCGTCGCCGGACACCCGCACCGAAGCGGCTGTCAGTCCGCTGAAGCTCACGGAGCGGGGAATGGCTAACAACTTCCTTGCTGTCCAGATCCGGGAGGACGGCTCTTATGAGGTGACAGACAAGCGGACCGGTAAAGTCTTTGAAGGACTTGGCGTCTATGAGAACTGCGGGGATATCGGGAATGAGTATGTTTTCCGGCAGCCGGAGGGCGATACTCCCCTAACTACCCGTGGTCTGACGGCCCGCATTTCGCTGGCCGAGCATGAGCCCTACCGCATTACCTACGAAATCGTCCATGAATGGCAAATACCGGCTTCAGCCGATGCTTCATTCGAAGAAGAGAAACGCCGTATGGTTCCTTTCCGGCAGCGCAAAGCAGGACGTGCCGCTGAACAAGTGCCGCTGCGGATCGTGACCCGGATCAGCCTGGAGGCTTCGGGAACCGGCGTTCAAGTCTCTGCCAGATTGAATAATCAGGCGAAGGACCACAGGCTGCGCGTGCTTTTTCCAACCGGCCTGACCGCCTCTACCCTGCGGGCTGATTCCATCTTTGAGGCAGCCCAGCGCGACATTGAACCGGCCCCTGACTGGATTAATCCAAGCAACGCGCAGCATCAGCAGGCTTTTGTCAGCGTGTCGGACGGCAGCGCAGGACTTCTGGTTGCAAATAAAGGGCTAAATGAATACGAAGTTCTACGCGACGGAAAAAACACCATTGCGGTAACTCTGCTGCGCTGCGTGTCAGAGATGGGAGATTGGGGCGTGTTCCCTACTCCGGAGGCCCAGTGTCTGGGCGAACATACCGTGGAATTTGCGGTCCGGCCTTATGCCGGAGACGCCGCGGAGCCGGAAGCCTGGTCCTGGGCCTATCAATATCAGGTCCCGTGGTTTACCGTCCAGACCGGCCGGCAGCAGGGCTCCCTGCCTGCCATCTATCAGCCGCTGGAGTGGCAGGGCCGCACCCTTGCGCTCTCCGCCTTCAAAATGTCGGAAAACCATGAGGACGTTGTCCTGCGGTGGTACAATCTGGCGCATCAGGCGCAGGATTTTGCGCTTAAGGTCCATTTTCCCGTAAAGACTGTATATGCCAGCGATATTCTGGAGCGGCGGAAGCACCAAGAAGCCTTAGACGAAGGTATCCTCCGCAGCTCTGTCAGCAAAGCCCAAATTGTTACCTATGCGCTACAGCCGGTGCAGTCTTAATCTCAACATGCCAGGAGGAGACAAACGATGAATTTGCCAGCTTCCATTACCGAATATCTGAACGAGGCCGACAAACGCCTAGCCCACCATCCGAAACTGCAAAAAATGTTCCGCAACTGTTTTCCGAATACCCTGGAGACCACAACAAAACTGCTTGATGACGGAACAACCTTTGTGTTTACAGGGGATATCCCGGCCATGTGGCTGCGTGATTCCACGGAACAGGTACGCCATTACATTCCTTTTGCCAAAAATGACCCTGAGCTGCAGCGGATTCTCCGCGGCCTGATTGCCCGGCAGATGTTCTACGTCAATATCGACCCGTACACCAATGCCTTTAACGAAACGGCAAGCGACAAGCATTACCGGGATACCGACGACTGCAATCTGAATCCGTGGATGTGGGAGCGCAAATACGAGCTGGATTCCCTCTGCTTCGTCGTGCAGCTGGCTTATATGTACTGGAAGGAAGCGGAGCAGTCCGATATCTTCGATCCCGCCTGCTATCAGGCGTTGACCTCGATTGTGAATGTTATCGAAACGGAGCAGCATCACGGGGAAAAATCTCCGTACCACTTCATCCGGCAGACGCTTCAGGATACAGAGACCTTGTACAACAACGGACGAGGCATGCCCGTTAATTATACCGGTATGAGCTGGTCCGGCTTCCGTCCGAGCGATGACAGCTGCGAGTTCGGCTACAATATTCCCTCCAACATGTTTGCCGTGGTGATTCTCGGGTATATCCGGGAGATCGCAACCGAGGTGTACAAGGATGAAAGACTGGCCGCCCGGGCCGCAAAGCTGCGCAAGGAAATCGACTTCGGCATCCGGACTTACGGCATTGTAAACCATCCGAAATACGGCAAAATCTACGCCTACGAAACGGACGGCTACGGCAACTATTCGCTGATGGACGATGCCGGCACACCCGGGCTGATGTCCATTCCTTATATTGGTTACGTGGGTGTAGAGGATGAAATTTACCAGAACACCCGCCGGTTTGCCCTTAGCTTTGACAATCCGTTTTATTTTGAAGGCAAACATGCCAAAGGCATCGGCAGTCCGCATACGCCGGGCGGTTACGTGTGGCATATGGCGTTGTCCATGCAGGCGCTGACCGCAGACAATGATGAGGAGATCAAGGAACTGATCGATATGCTGATCCGGACCGATGCCGATACCGGCTATATGCATGAAGGTTTCCACCCTGACAACCCTGCCGATTTTTCGCGCGAGTGGTTCGCCTGGTCCAACAGCCTGTTCGCCACACTGATCGTCAAAGCCATGGACAGAGGCCTGGTCTAGTCCGGACTGTCTTAATGAAACAATCGCTAGTATTAAACTCTGCATTTGAAAAAAACCGGCTGCGCCGTCCTTTATACAAGGAAAGCGCAGCCGGTTTTTGAGCTGCCGGACTGCATTCACTTAGTAGCCGCTGCTGCTCTGCTCGCCTTTGGCGATGGCTACCCCGCCGCTGGTTCCGATCCGGGTTGCACCGGCGCCGATCATCGTCTGTGCGTCTGCTGCACTCCGCACGCCGCCGGATGCCTTGACGCCTACGTCCGGACCAACCGCTTGGCGCATCAGCGCGATGTCTTCTTTGGTCGCCCCGCCGGTAGAAAACCCGGTGGATGTCTTCACAAAGTCTGCTCCGGCTTCCACGGACAGCTTGCAGGCGCGGGTCTTCTCTTCATCCGTCAGCAGGCAGGTTTCGATAATTACCTTGGTCAGCGCTTTACCGCGCGCAGCTTCCACCACGGCGGCAATATCGCGTCTCACCAGCTCATCATTCCCGTCCTTCAGCGCGCCGATGTTGATGACCATGTCCACTTCTTCGGCGCCGTTTGCAATGGCATTTGAGGTTTCGAACGCTTTGGTCTCCGGTGTCGATGCTCCAAGCGGGAAGCCGATAACTGTACATACTTTTACCTCAGGCGTAGCTTTCAGCACTTCATATGCAGTCGAAACCCACGCGGGATTTACGCAAACCGAAGCAAATTTGTATTCTTTCGCTTCCTCGGCCAGCCGGATAATGTCTTCCCGGCGCGCATCCGCTTTCAGCAAGGTGTGATCGATCATACGGGTAATGGAAATTTCGCTCATATCTATTCCTCCGGAAAATGGGTTGTTGTAGATTCGGTCTTATGTAATCATACCAATTGGTTTAAACTTTGCAAAGCCGGACCGGAATACGGCGCCTCTACCCATAAGTATTTCCATTATATACTTTATGCGCCAAAAGCCATGGTTTATAATGGTACTTATGCTTCATAACACTCGTCTCTGAATCAAAGTCCGTTATGAAAGGAGATTCGACATGGGCAGATTCGTGTTTGAGCCAATCACTTCCGAACGTGAACTCAAGGTAACTGTAGAAGGGTCCTTTTCTCAGGAAGACGCCGCCCGCTTCATCGAGGCTTCCAATGAACACATTGCGGGAATTAATCCCGCCGAATACGCGGTTTATCTTGACTGCACTTCCATGAACGTCAACGCCCCGTGCGTCGTGCCGGTGCTGGAGCAGTGTTACGGTCTATACAAGGATGCCGGTTTTCATCAAATCATATTCGCCATCGCCCGTAACCCGGTCCTCAAAATGCAGCTGGGACGTGTCGCCCGGACCGCCAAACTAGAAAATTACGAAATTATCGAAGTGTAGCGCGTAAGCAGGAACCGGCCGGAAAATCTTGCATAAGGGGCTGCCCATAAGTCGTATTGTGTGACATTTGGGGAAATTTGTACGATTATTTGTACAAAAGAGCCATGGGTGCGCCGCGTAAGCCCTCATCGGATTGATCGTCATTTATGCGGCTTGAGCCGCTCTACTGAATCCTCATCCTTTGTAAATTCCAATACGATGGCCCGCCAAAAAAAAGCCGGACCGCACGAGGAATGATATGCTCCTCGTCTTCGGTACGGCTTTTTTTAGTGGCAAATCGTGTATCTTGGGAGCTGTCTTTTTTACTTAAATCACTTCCGGTACGCCCCATTGTGGGAATTACTTGGCTGCCAGCGAGTCGAGGTCAATGAACGGTGTCGCTCCGCCGGTAACGCTCGGCAGCTTGCCGTCCCACTTCTCCAGCGCCTTCTCCTGCACTTCGATCTGCTTCAGCTGCACCAGCTCGGGCGTCACTTCCTGTTTTTTCAGCTTCAGCGATTGGGCTTCCGCCTGAGCCTGAGCAACCTTTTGCTTCGCCTCGATTTCAATCCGTTTCAGATCGTTTTCGGCTTTAAGCGCCTGCTGCTGGGCAACCTGCTTTGCTTCAATCGATTGGTTAAATGCCTCGGAGAACTGGAAGTTCACGATGTTAATATCATTGACAATCAGATCGTATTTTGCCAGCCGGCTCGTCAAATGTTCGCTGATTTCGCCCGATACCAAATCGCGTTTGGTAATCAGATCTTCGGCCGGATAGCGGGCCGTCACTTCCTTCACGATTTCCTGAATCGCGGGATTGATGATGACGGCATCAAACCGGCCGCCGATATTGTTCATCAGGTTATACGCGGATTCTTTGTTAACCGAATAGTTGACCGCCACATGGGTCGATACCGGCTGCAGATCTTTGGACGAGGCGGAAGTATCGGTCTCCGCTTTTGTCACCTGCGTGTTCACTTGAATCACCGTCTGCACAAACGGAATTTTAAAATGAATGCCGGGGGACAGCACATTGTCATTCAGCTTGCCAAATGTTTTGTATAATCCGACATGACCGTATTCCACGGACGTAAACGAATTGACCCCAAGCACAGCGATCACCAGCAGCGCGGCTGCCGTGCCTGCGATTTTGCCGGGACGAAATGATTTCAGCTTTGGATTTACTTCCATAATTCATCTGCTCCTTCTCCATAATAGCCGTAATGCTTTACGGTATATACGGTCTTATGAGAAAAAGGTGCCGCGATTGTAAAGGGATTCTTTGAATCCTCTTCTTTGACGAGGTCAGGAGGCGGGCATAGACATAATCCATGTCGCCGCTGCGCGTGTAGAGTTCAAGGCTTACCCCGCCAAACTGCTGCAAGTTAAGCGTGCCGACCACCTCGGCGTCCGGGGGAAGCGGTGCGTCCGGCACCGCCTCGGGCGCCTGTTCCACCCGCTCCCATTCCAGTTGAACCGGGGGAACCGCCTTGTGCTCCGGCGATGCGGCAGGAAGCGGCGAAAATGCCGGGGGCGCCGAATCCGAGTTTACAAAATCGGGCGGCGCTGCCTTCGGGGACGGCGAACCGCAGGCAGCCAGCACCGCCGCTATGCTTCCGGCTATCAGCATCCCCGCAAGCAGCCTGGACGGCGGCCGGGAACTATTTTTCATTGATGATATCCTCGCTCTCATGAATTGCTGTACCTGTACATTCCCCAGCATTATACCTAATGGCAGGCGCAATTACGTTACCGGATTGATAGGATACGGTTACCTTTTTGTCGCTTTTCCCGTACGCCAAAAAGCCGTCCCCGGCGGGAACGGCTTCTGCAGCATTACTTAAATGATTCAAATGATGAGCTCTAGTAACTTAATGCGACCCGCTGAAGGACAGGCCAACCTTGTTGACCAGCTGCCGGCTCTCCTCATTTAATCCCGTGAGCGTAACAGCCTTGCCCTGCTGGGTGTATTTGTCCATGGCTTTAGCAATACCGCCCACAGCCGACTGGTCCCATACATGCGAGTGGCTGAAGTCAATAATGACCTGCTTGGGATCAGACGCATAGTCGAAGCTGTCGACAAAATGGCTCATCGTACCGAAAAACATCTGTCCGCGGACGATATAGGTTTTGGTCCCCTTCTCCTCGCTGGCCGTCACGCGGATCGTGGCCATCTTCCAGGCAAAGGTCAGCGCACTGAGCAATACGCCGAACAGAACGCCAATCGACAGGTTGTCCGTGGCTACAACCGTCACGACGGTGACGACCATAACGAGCGCATCCGCCACAGGAACACGGGTCAACGATTTCAGCGAACTCCATTCAAACGTGCTAACGGACACCATAATCATCACTCCGACTAGCGCGCCCATCGGAATTTGCTTCACGACATCGCCAAGAATCAGAATCAGGAACAGCAAAAAAATCCCCGATACAAAGGTGGACAGACGGGTCCGGCCGCCCGATTTCATATTAACCATCGATTGTCCGATCATGGCGCAGCCGGCCATGCCGCCGAAAAAGCCCGTAACCACGTTGGCAAGACCCTGGCCTTTGGCTTCCCGGTTTTTGTCGCTGGGCGTATCGGTAATATCATCAATCAATGTAGCCGTCATCAGCGATTCCAACAGACCAACCACCGCCAGCGACAGCGAATACGGCAAAATAATCAGCAGCGTGTCCAGCGACAGCGGAACGGACGGAAGATGGAACACAGGCAGGGAGGCCGTGATTTCACCCATGTCGCCGACCGTATACACGTCCAGCTTCAGCACGATGCTAAGAACGGATACAACGATAATGGCTACGAGCGCGGACGGCACTGCTTTGGTCAGACGGGGAACGGTATAGATAATCAGCAGCGTCAGCGCCACCAGTCCATACATGATCCACCCTTGTCCCTTAAAATGCGTTAGCTGCGACATGAAGATAAGAATCGCCAGCGCATTAACGAAGCCGGTCATTACCGGCTGCGGGAGAAAGGTGATAAACCTGCCGAGCTTCAAATACCCCATCAGGATCTGAAACAGACCGGCCAGGACGGTCGCGGCAAATAAATACTCAATGCCGTGCTGAAGCACAAGCGAGCCGACCAGCAGCGCCATCGCTCCGGTCGCCGCGGAAATCATTCCCGGCCGGCCTCCGGCGAATGCGGTAATCACCGCGATGCAGAACGACGCGTAGAGTCCCACCATCGGGCTCACCCCCGCCAGCAGCGAAAAAGCGATCGCTTCCGGAATCAGAGCGATGGCCACCGTCATTCCCGACAACACGTCGCTGCGGACATTGGTGAACCATCCGTTGCTATTTAGTTTGGTGTTCATAAAGTTGAGAGTTTCCCTCCTGCGGTATGATTAGTAAGCCTCCGCTTCGTCAGAGGCACGGGTCCGGTGCAACGCCAATGTTTTGTATTGTACCGGACCTCTTCCTAATCCACAAAAAGAAAAAGCGGCATGTAAGCGTTCTTTTACATGCCGCAGCTTGGTTATGCTTCAATTTTTACGTTTTTTCGCAGTTCTTCTCAAGTCCGCTTAGCGGTACAGGCCGGATGCCTTGACATCATCGAAGAAGCGGTTGAATTCGTCAATGTTGAGCTGTTGGGCCGCATCCGACAAAGCAGTCGCCGGATCAGGGTGAACCTCAACCATAATCCCGTCCGCGCCGGCGGCAAGCGCTGCTTTGGCGCAAGGCACAAGAATGTCTTTGCGTCCGGTGGAATGGGTAACATCGACCAGCACCGGCAGATGGCTTTCCTGCTTCAGGATCGGCACAGCGGAAATGTCCAGCGTGTTGCGCGTCCATTTCTCATAGGTACGGATACCGCGTTCGATCAGCATGACCTGCGTATTGCCGCGGGACATGATGTATTCGGCCGCATGCAGGAATTCCTCCATTGTTGCGGCAAGTCCGCGCTTCAACAGCACCGGCTTGTTCACTTCACCGGCTGCTTTGAGCAGCTCGAAATTCTGCATGTTGCGGGCGCCGATCTGGATGATATCGACATAATCCAGCGAAGGCTCGATATGCGCCGGATCGACAATTTCGCTAATTGTGAGCAGGCCGTATTCGTCGGCGGCTTCACGCAAAATGCGCAGGCCGTCCATGCCAAGCCCCTGGAAGTCGTATGGCGAGGTACGAGGCTTAAACGCTCCGCCGCGCATGACGCGCACGCCAGCTTGTTTAAGCGCCGCAGCTACTGTCCGGGTTTGCTCCTCGCTCTCTACGGAGCACGGTCCGGCAACCATCAGCGAAGCGCCGCCGCCGATCAGCACATTGCCCGGTAGCTCGATGACCGTATCTTCTTTGCGGCTCTTGCGGCTGACCAGCAGGTTCTTTTTGTGCTTTTCGGTTTGAAGATTCAAGGACGCCTGGAAAATTTGCTTGAACAAAGCACGGATCGTCTCCGCAGTGAACGGACCCGGGTTGGCTGCCACCAACTTTTCCATCATTTGTTTTTCGCGTTCCGGATCGAATTTCGGCACACCCTGCTTCTCTTTTACGTCGCCGATCTGCTGTACGATTTCAGCGCGCTCGGAGATCAGCTGCAGCAGCTGCCCGTTGATTTCGTCAAGGCGTTCTCTCAGTTGGTCCAATTCTTTATTGCTCATCGTTATCCCGCTCCTTTAAATGTGTTGACTCCCTGTCTTGTAGATCCCTGCGAAAATACGCAAAAAAGGCCCTTCGCCGCAAGGGACGAAGAAGCCGTGGTACCACCCTAATTAGAACGTATCCGGTGGACGGTTGGACGAAGCTCCCGCGTTTACGCGTTCTCTTCGGCTGCAGCCGCATGCCGGTCTGTTCTCACTTGTATCCCTGTAACGCGGGGCGCGGGTCTCCCTACGCATGTCCGCTCTGCAAGCGGGCACTTCAGGAGCCGACTCGGAAGTGAATTTCGGCGCCGGCTTATCCGAGCATGCTCCCAGTCTCCGGCACGCTCTCCCTGGCACGACTCGCATCGTGCGCCTACTCTCTTCGTCATTGTCCGTTTCGGTAATGCCGCCCGGGAAGTCATGCCGGGCATTTCTGCTATCTTAATCAAAAAAACGCAAATCTGCAAGGTACTGCGTTAAAGCAATAAAGCAAAACGATTTTGTGGACAAAACCTGTCGTACAACCCGCCTTCGCCGAATAGGATAGGACAAACAGCCATTACCTGACGTATAGGGGGAACTTGGTTTGAACACGTTTATCGGTTATATCGTCCTTGGTTTGTCTTTATCCGCCCCAATCGGCCCCATCAACACCGCACAGCTGGATAAGGGGATCCGCGGCGGCTTCTGGCACGCCTGGTTCGTCGGTTTGGGAGCCATCACCGCGGATATTCTGTATATGCTGCTTGTCTATCTCGGGGTCATCCACCTGCTGGATACGCCGTTTGTCCAGACTCTGCTGTGGCTGTTTGGCTTCTTCGTGCTGATGTATACCGGGATCGAAAGCATTAAGGACGCGGGTAAACCTCTGTCGGGTCCGATGCGGGGAAGCGAGGCCTCGCTGCTGCGCTCCATGCTCTACGGGTTTGTTTTGTCGCTGTCCAATCCCCTGTCGATTCTGTTTTGGCTGGGCATATACGGCTCCGTATTGGCCCAGGCGGCCAGCACCTCCACCATGACCGAGCTGCTCATCAACAGCGGCGCGATTGTGCTGGGCATTCTGCTGTGGGACGTGACGATGGCAGCGGCGGCCAGCTTTTTCCGCCGCGTGATGACCCCCGGCGTTTTGAAAGGCATCTCCGTTGTTTCCGGTCTATCGCTGATCGGCTTCAGCTTGTATTTCGGCTGGGAGGCGTTCAAGCTGCTGGCACAGCGTTTTTAGTATAGCGGCAGGCAGCACACGTCTATCGAGACATCACCGTTCAGTTTGAAAATACTCTTAAGTCCGGCTGCGCGGCCGGCGCAGCGCCTTCAGGCGGAAGATCAGGCCGCCCCGAAGACCCGCCAAGGCGAGCTCCGGCTCGGGTGCGGTATCCTCTTCCCCGCGCCGTTTGCGGACCGCCTGGACAATCCCCGCGCATACTGCAATTACGGCCAGTATGGCCAGGCTGATCATAAATCCCGGCCGGCTGAGCTTATTAAACAGCGTACCCGAGACGGACAGGAAGATAAAAACCAAGCCGGCATACCGTTTGAAAGCGCCCATCGCCGAGGGCTTCAGAAGGCGGCCCGAGGACAGCAAAATGAACGACCAGTTATACATAAGCATTAAGCCCGCGGCCGTCGTCACGTATTCATACATTTTGCCCGGCATCACAAGCGCCATGACAATCGCCCCAATTAATCCGGCAGAGATCAGACTCATCGCCGGCAGCGGATATTTTCCCTTCAGCTTCCGCCCGAAAAAACGCGGCGCATCCCCGTCGTTCGCCAGCGTCGTCAGCATGCTTGTCACGGCATACAGCGATGCGGACATGGTTGAGAAACCGGCAACGATCAGGACGCCGTTAAATACATGGGGCACAAAACCCAGATGGTCGCTGCGCAATGCCAGCACAAACGGGCTTTCCTTCGGGTTGAAGTCGGCCGCGGGCACCATCGTTACCGCCAGACCAATTGACACGGCGTAAATGACGCCTAACAAAGTCAGCATGATTTTCCCCGCCATCGGAGCTTCCTCCGGTTTTTGCAGACGGTACGCCATAATTCCCAGCACTTCAATACCGCCGTAAGCATAATTGGCAAAAATCAGCGCCGACCATAAACCAAGCGCACCTTTGGTGAAAATCGCTTCTCCCGTCAGCGGCAGCTTGGGCGGGTAGATTCCGCCGCCGATCCATCCCGCAAGCAGTCCCACGGCAAGGATGAGAAACATCACCAGCGCCGCCAGCTTGATTACCGCCAGCAGATGCTCCGTCCGGTCAAACCCTTTGTTTCCGATCAGCACGATGAAGAGGCCAAGCAAACCAAATCCGGCCGCAAATACCCACATCGGCACGTTCGGGAACCAGAAACGCGAAAAGATGGACAATGCAGTCAGCTGGCTGCCCATAATCAGCAGCTCCGAGCACCAGTACAACCAGCCGCTGCCGAAGCCGGCCCAGCGTCCGAATGCTTTTTTGGCATAGGAACGGAACGAGCCCTGCTCCGGATGATCGGCAGTCATGCGGGCAAGCGCGTCAAAGACCACATATGTGCCAGCCGCGGCTAAAATATAGGCAAACAGCACTGCCGGTCCTCCGGTCATAATGGCCAGACTGGAGCCAAGAAAATAACCAGTGCCGATCGTCCCGGCCACACCCAGCAGCGACAGCTGCCACCATTTCAGCGTTCCTGCGCTTTTGGGTCCGTTCTTATGAGACTGGTTCATGCCAACTCTCCTTCTCTTGATGATGACCCGTATAGCGTTGCCCTGCCGCTGCCTTTCTATGTACCCGCTTCCGGTTCCTATCCCGGATACAGCAAAAAACGCCCCGCCGCATACTGCGGCAGGACGCTCATGTTCCCTCTACTTCACCTGAAAAAATTGTCCGAGCGCCTGGTTCAGCGCATCGACTTTCACCGGCTTGCTGATATAATCGTCCATGCCAGCGGCAAGGCAGTTCTCCCGGTCGCCTTTGAGCGCGTTTGCGGTAACCGCGATAATGACCGGCACCTTGTCCGGCGGCAAAGCCTCTTTCATCGCCCGGGTTGCTTCGAACCCGTTCATCCGCGGCATCTGCACATCCATAAAGACGACGTCAAACGGCTCGTTCGTCACCGCCTCAAGCACTTCGGTGCCGTCGCCTACCACCTTGACGGCATGGCCGTGTTTCTCCAGCATTTTTTTCAGCACCAGCTGGTTAATTTCATTGTCCTCCGCCACCAAAATCCGCAGCGAATGGTGCCGGCCCGGCCCAGCCTCCGAATCGGAATCCCGCACGGTTTCGCTTCCGTCTTCTTGACCAAAAACAACCGTAAATGTAAAGGTCGCGCCCGGATCAGCGCCTGGAATATAGGCAATGCTTCCGCCCATAAGCTCCACCAGCTGCTTTGTAATCGCAAGGCCCAGCCCTGTACCCTCATGCCGGCGGCTCATGAAATGATCAAGCTGGTAAAAAGGCTCAAACAGGCGATGGGCCTGATCGGCGGGAACACCAATCCCGGTGTCTTCAACCGTAAAACGAAGCCTGCATGTACCGGCCTGCGCTTCTTCTACGGATATATTTAACATAACCCCGCCGGTATAGGTAAATTTGATAGAGTTGCCGACCAGATTAAGCAAAATCTGCTTCAACCGGTCGCTGTCCCCGACAACGGTTTCAGGCACGTCAGGCGCAATGTTAACCGTAATGGACAGCCCCTTGGAAGATGCTTTGTACTGTAGTACGTCCATCGCTGACCCAATGCAATCGCGGAGCACAAAACGCTGGTTGTGCAGAGCGGCGCGGCCGGCTTCAATCTTCGAGTAGTCCAGCACGTCGTTAATGATGGCCAGCAGCGTATCCCCGCTTTTGCGGATGATCTCCAGATACTCCCGTTCGGTCGAGCCCGGTTCTGTCATGTCCAGCAGCAGATCGGTCATCCCGATAACTCCGTTCATCGGCGTCCGCAGTTCGTGACTCATCATCGCAAGGAACTCGCTTTTGGCTTTAATGGTGTTCTCCGCGATTTCTTTTTCAATCAGCAGCCGCTTCTGCTCCGTTATATCCTTCGCCAGGATGTAGAAGCCGACCTTGCGTTTATTAATGATAATTGGAGCGATCGTCGTGAGCACTTCCACGTCATGCCCGTCCTTGTGGCGGATTTTGTCTACCGCCCGCTCCTTCTCTCCTTCGCTGTTGTTCACATCGTCCAGCAGCACCCGCAGGTTCGCTTTGCCGACTATCGGTTCAAAACTTCTGCCGGCAATCTCCTCTACCGTGTAGCCCGTCAGCCGGGTAGCCATATCGTTGGCGTTGATTACTTTGCCTTCCAGGTCCAGGGAAAAAACGGCGTCGTGGTTATAACGCTTCAGCGAGTTGTACCGCTGTACAGTCTCCTGAAGCTCCAATTCGATCTGCTTACGGCTGGTGATGTCCAGCGCATAACCGTACATGCAGGAAGGCCTGCCATCACTCTCATACTCGACCTTGCCGCCCAGATGCACCCAGCGGTCCACCCTATCATCCCGGCGGAGCCGCAGCTCGTAGACGAATTCGCCTGATGTAAGCGCATCCACCGCCCGTCTGTACAATTCCTCACGGTCTTCAGGGTAGACCAGTTCAAGCAGGGCATCCACACCGCGCCGGTCTGGCTCGTCCCGAAGCCCGCAGAAGCCGTAAATCTCCTCCGAAAAGCTGACCTCTCCGGAAGCCCGGCTCCATTCCCAGCTGCCGAGAGAGGCCAAAGCAACGGCCCGTTCCCTTAGGGAATCACGCCGCGGCCCGGAAAGCACGGCCGTCTCCGGGGCAGCCGTTAAATGGACGATATACCCGTCCGTTCCGTCGGCAGCCAGCCGCACACGAGCAGGTTTCGCATCCTGCTCCCGGACTAGAAGCAGCACTTCCGCCTCCGCCCAAGGACCTTGAACGTCCTGGATCTTTTGAACCAATTGGTCCAGTAACTCTCTGCTGTCCGGATGCAGCGATTCGGCGAAACCATGCCCAAGCAGCTGCCGCTCCGTCTGTTCCAACAAACCCTCCGCCGCCGGATTGCAGCCAGCCCATTTCAGTTCAGAGCAAAGAAAGCCCATTCCGGCAGAAGCTGTTCGATAGAGCTCCATTAACCCGGAAGAGCTTTCTCCATCATAAGTAGACATCCTTCCACCGCCCGTTGTGGAATTTTTATACTTCATTCGCGACATTTGTCGGATTATATTTAAAAACTTCACTATTAATATCTTGCATAATCGGGCAAAAGTCAAACCAAAAAAATCAACCGTTTCAGCAGGAAATACGGAAAAATATCAAGCTGTGTACCGCCAGCGTTCGTCTCCCAATTAAAACGCTGCTGCGGTATTCGTGTAACAGGTAAAATGAGCGATGTTTTAGACAAACTTCGGCCTATCGCCTCTTCGCCAAAATTTCCTTTACCTGTTCCGTGAAAGGCTTGACTTGGAAAGGTTTGGTGATATATCCGGCAAATCCCGCCCCTTTGGCTTTATCCAAATCCGAAGGCTGCGCAAACGCGCTGATGGCCAGAACAGGAATGTCCTTGGTGCTCTCTTTCACCCGCAGCAGCTCCATTGCTTCATATCCGCTTAAACCCGGGAGGCCGATGTCGAGAATAATCAGATCGGGCCGTTCCTCGTCAGCCAGCTCCAGTCCGGCTTCCGCCGATTCCGCCTTCAGAAGAAGGACGCCGGGAAGCGTTTTTTTGAAGATGTGGTGCATCAATGACATGTTTAGCGGGTTATCTTCCACATAAAGGACTTTCTGCATGTTTCCCTCCATCTAACCACCCCCCAAAATGAAAAAACCGAAGAAAAGGGCGGTTTCCCGTCCTTTTCTCCGGCTCATGTTCGGCTCATTCGCATGTCCGACGCATTTCCGCCTGGTCTCTAGTATGCTATATCCAATCCTTATCCCCTTCATCCCGCGGTTGATCCCCGTTCTCCAGGTCGATTGTAGCGTGCATACTAGCGGAATGTATACGCAATGATGCTGGTATCCGTATCAAAATCCCAATCCACATATATGTCGGCCAGCTCTTTACCGAGCATTGGAGCGATGGTGGTGGTGTCTTCCAGATATCTTTTCTCCATCTTGCGTTTGGTGGTCTTCAGTGTATTCTCATATCCGAGCAAAATCAGTTCCTTCTCAAGCGGGATCAAAATCCCTTCCCGTTTGATAATGAGGGTCCGCGGATTCAGCCACCATGAATCTATGTATTCGGGGGCCTTCTGCACTTTCCTGCTCACTTCCGTAATTTGGGCGTGAACTTCTTCCCGGCCCGCGTAATCGTCAGCCGCCCGTTCCTCTGTCTTGACGAGTGCGACGATCATTCCGGACGCGTTATGTATACCCCAATCGTAAAAGATTTCACTTACTTCCACCGCCATCTCTTCCTTCAAATAGGCGGACAGTTCGGGGAGTAACGATTTCATAAGCAGTTCGCGTGTATAGCGAAACGCCTGCTCCTCTTCTTTGCTGAGCAGAAATTTCTCGACAGGTCCGATAAAGTTACGGATATGCAGCGCGATGCACTGCTTCCCGACCGAGGCATAAATCGATTCTGGTCCCTTGCCGAAGCGCTCCCGGAGCAGCCTCCCGGTAAAACTGGAAAGCTGATTGGTGAAATCTGTAGTGCTCATAACTTACTCCTCCAGCATGTGTGTTATGTTTGTATGTCGTGGTGTATTATGGTAGGTTGGGAGACGCTCCGCCCTGCTGAATAGACGGTTACCAATAACTAAGTATAATCTTTTGCGCTTACTTCGTATATAGATAAATTGAAACATTATTAAAAGAAGTATCCGCGCTGTCTCCAGTACCCGCCAAACCCGATGAGTCCATAGTATCGAATGAATATCGAATGAAGGGAGTGGCCTTGCCCGCTTAAATAGATTATGCCCCTCACTACAAGCAAACGATGCAAATCGCTTGCAATACCACAGGTACTTATGGATTGCAAGCCTGCCAGGCTACCTAAAATCACGAACCGGCCCGCTGTCAAGGCTATGCCGATAGTACGAATTTGAAGGAATTCGCGCAATTGGAACGCCGGAGCGGGTAAAGTAGGGTGTAACGATCCGAAAAGTGAGGGTAGCCATGAACAGAACGATCATCAAAATTTGTGTATCCGCTTGCCTCTCGGTCTGTCTCCTTCTCGGGCTCGGATTCGGAGAATCCGCCGAAGCCTCGGCCTACACGGCCAAAGTATACGCCGATTCGCTAAATGTCCGGTCGGAGCCGGCCAAATCAGCCCCCGTCACCGGTTCGCTGAAAGCCGGCATGCTCGTGACCGTATCGGACGAGCAGCACGGCTGGGCGAAAGTGACGCAAGGCCGGGTGACCGGCTGGGTGGCCGGGTACTATCTCAAGCGGACAAGCGCTTCCGCCGGAGGGCCGGCGGCCGTACGCATAAGTTCGGCCTCTACGTCTAAGGCCTCAGCCCGCTCCGCCGCCGCAACCGTCACCGCGGACTCCTTACGCTTGCGCAGCGGACCGGGCACCGGTTACGAGGTAACCGGCTCGCTGCGCGCAAAAGACGCGGTGACGGTGCTGGACCGGGAGAACGGCTGGCTGCGTGTCTCGTCCGGCGGACAGACCGGCTGGGTCTCGGCGAAGTATGTCAGCAGCGGCGGGACAAGCACCGCAGCCGGGACAGGCAGCGCCGCAGCCTCCCGTACGTCGTCAAAAGCGGAAAGCGCGCCGCGCGGCGGCCTGAAGGGCAAGCTGATCGTGCTTGATCCGGGGCACGGCGGCAGCGACCCGGGCATGCTGGGCACAACCTACGGCACGCTGGAGAAAACACTTAATCTGCAGACGGCGCTGTACGTGCGCGATTATTTGCGTGATGCCGGAGCCCGCGTCGAAATGACGCGCACCCGGGACGCGAAGCCAAGCCTGCCGCAGCGGGCGCAGCTGGCCGGAAAGCTGGGGGCGGACGCTTTTGTCAGCATCCATTACAACTCTTCGCCCAAAAACGTGTCCGGCACGCTGATCTTTTTCCATTCCGAATCAAATGACATGCCGCTGGCCCGTTCCATTGAGGTGTACTTAAACGGAGGAACCGGGCTGAGATATAACGGGATTTCTTTTGGGGATTATCACATATTGCGCGGCAATCCCGTCCCTTCGGTGCTGCTGGAGCTGGGTTTCCTGTCCGATCCCGGCGACGAAGCAGTCGTGCGCACCGCCTCCTACCAGCGCAAAGCGGCCCGGGCAATCGCAAATGGCCTGGCGCATTACTTCTCCAAGTGAGGCGGAGCACCCTTCAACAGCGGAGATTACGCAAACGCCCGGCGGCCGGGGGAACCGGCTGCCGGGCGTTTGTCTTTTCCGCTGGAACATAAGAAGACATGTGTTAGGTGAGGCGGGTATTTTTTACATGAGGTATCTCACATAGATGTAGACGCTGGAGAGCAGAATGGACAGGATCATCAGCGGAAAACCGTATTTCGTGTATTTCATGAAGCTGATCGGATGTCCTTCCTTCCCGGCCAGCCCTGCCACAATCAGATTGGCGCTGGCTCCAATCAAGGTGCCGTTGCCTCCCAGGCAAGCCCCCAGCGCCAGACTCCACCACAGCGGCTCGAGATTGCTGATGCCCATGCTGCCCATATCCTGAATCATGGGAATCATGGTCGCAACAAACGGGATGTTGTCCAAGAAAGCGGAAGCGATCGCGCTCAGCCACAAAATCAGCATTGCCGAAGCGGTCACATCCCCTCCGGTCGCATTCACCGCCTCTTCCGCCAATTTGGCGATCACACCCGTCTCCACCAGTCCCGATACAAGCACAAACAATCCGATGAAAAAGAAAATGGTAATCCATTCAACACTGGCAAACGCCCGCTCCAGCATCCGTTCCCCGGTCAGCAGCAGAAGCAGAAACGCACCGGCCAATGCGACCGCCGCCGATTCCAGATGCAGGGTCTGGTGCAGGAAAAAGCCGAGCACGGTCAGCGCGAGGACGGCCAGACATTTTCGCAGCAGCACCGGATCGGTCAGCAGCTCCCGCTCGTCCATCTCCATAATGCTTTTTTGCAGCTCCGGCGAGGATTTCAGCTGCTTGCGGAACATCAGGATAAACAGCGGCACATAAGCCGCCAGAATAATTAAAACAATCGGCGTCAGATTGGAGATAAACGACATGAACGTCAGTTCCTGAACGGCGCTGCCAATCATAATGTTGGGCGGGTCGCCGATCAGCGTGGCCGTACCGCCCACGTTTGAGCCGATAATCTGCGATATCAGAAACGGCAGCGGATTTACGCGCAGCTGGCGCGTAATACTAAAGGTGACGGGAACCATAAGGAGCACGGTCGTCACATTGTCCAAAAACGCGGAGCAGGCGGCCGTAATGAGAAACAAAAACACCATGATGCGCACCGGCCGGCCTTTGGCCAGCTTAGCCGCTTTGAGGGCCATATATTTGAACAGCCCCGTTTCCGCCGTGATCCCCACGATCATCATCATCCCCGCGAGCAGACCGATTGTATTGAAATCAATATGATGCAGCGCTGTCTCCTGGTCGACGATGCCTGCGAAAATCATCAGAATCGCGCCAGCCATAGCGGCGATGGTACGGTGGATTTTCTCCGAAATAATGATGGCGTAAACCGCTAAAAACAGGGCCAGCGCCCAGATTGCTTGCTGTTCCATTGTTCATTACCGTCTTTCGTTTATAGTCAGCCGGCCAGCTCAAAGACTCGCTTACTATTTGTAAGCTTCTATGATACAATAGCGGAATACAGCCGGTCCGCAGAATAGGAAACGTGCTTATTTTCAAATTGAGGAGCTTATACTTATGTCAAATGATCCGCACCAAGCAGCCGGCCCCGTCTTTGAATTCGGGGTGTATACATTGGGCGATATTGTGCCCGACCGCGCCACGGGCCGCGCCGCCACACCCAAACAGCGTATGGACGAGATCGTGGCCGCCGCCCGCCTGGCGGACGAAGCCGGACTTGACGTCTTTGGCGTGGGCGAGCATCACCGGCTCGATTTTGCCGTTTCGTCCGTCCCGGTCGTTCTGGCCGCCATTTCCCAGGTGACCCGGCGAATCCGCCTGACCAGCGCCACGACAGTGCTCAGCACCGCTGATCCGGTCCGCGTGTTTGAGGATTTTGCCACGCTGGACCTGCTGTCGGGCGGCCGCGCCGAAATCATCTCGGGACGGGGCGCCTTTTTGGAATCTTTTCCGCTGTTCGGTTACCAGCGCGATGACTACCGCCAGCTGTTCGAAGAGAACCTGCGGCTGTTGTCGGAGCTGAACGAACGCGAAATCGTCACCTGGTCGGGACAGTTCCGCTCCCCGCTGCAGGAAGCGGAGATTGCCCCAAGACCGCTGCAGCCCCGTCTTCCGCTGTGGGTCGGCGTCGGCGGTACCCCGGAGACGGCTGCGTTCGCCGGCGAAATTGGCGCAGGGCTTGCAATCGCCATTTTGTCCGGACAGCCGGAACGGTTTGCCGGACTGGCTGACGCCTACCGGAAGGCAGGCGCGGACGCAGGGCATGCTCCAGACAGCCTGAAGATCGGGATCACCAGCCATGCCTATCTTGCTCCCACGGCGGGACAGGCACTCGACGAATTTTACCCGTATTACTGCGGGTATCTTGGCGCGTTTGACGAGATCAGCGGCGGCACACGGCTAGGCCGGGACGAATTTGAATCCTACCTTCAGCCGGGCAACGCCCTGGCCGTAGGGGGACCCGACGAGATCGTCGAAAAAATTATGTATCAGCACGAACAGTTCGGCCACCGGCGTTTCATGGCCCAGATGGACATCGGCGGCGTTCCGTTTGACAAGGTCGCCGCTTCCATCGAACTGCTGGCGACGGAGGTCGCCCCGCGCGTCCGCCGCTTGCTGGCGGCGAAGGACAACGGCGGACAAGCTTAAGCGCTTGTCCGTCTTTTTTGTGTGGAGAACGACAGACCTGGTGATGGCGTCTGGATGAGGTTCGGATGCCGCCACTCCCGCTGAATCGAGTCAGTTCCTAACGTTGTGTTTCACCCTGCTGCCACCCCTGCCTTTGAGCCTGTTCTGAAGAAAGTCCGCTGCGCCCGCTTATCCCGCCGGAGAATGCCCGGTCCCGCTTCCTTCCGCCAGCCAGGCGTTCACCTGTTCTGTCTCCTCCGTCAGGAGATCAAGATACAGCGACGTCCGGTAATGCGCATCCTTCAGATGGCGGCCGGTGATTTCGGCAATCCGGTTCAGCCGGTAAATTAGGGTGTTCACATGGATATGCAGAAAAGCCGCCGCCTCTTTGAGGTTGCCGTCCAACGATAAATAAATGGCGATGCTTTTTAGAAAATCGCCTTTATGCTCGTCATCATATGCTTTGAGCGGCGCGATCAGCGGACTCGGCCGGCTGCCGGCCGACCGTTTCGCTTCGATAATGGAGGGAAGATACGCCAGGAACCCCAGCTCTTCGAACAGGATGAACTGGCTGCTGTGAAACGGCAGCCGGGCGCGCAGATCAGCCACAGTTAAGGCTTCCCGGTAAGCGGCTGAGGCCTGGACATACGTCTCGTAACCTGCGCTGCAGCCTTCCGTTACCCGGCCTCCCTCCTCCAGCCGGAGCCGGTCGGCAAGCTTGCGGATGTAAGCGGCGGCCGCTTCCGCGCGGAACGGTCCTTCCGGGCTAAAAAGAAGGATAAACCGGTTACGTTCTGCCGTCGCCGCCAGCAGATGCACGCCCTGCTGGCTGTCGGCCGCCCGCCGCAGCCGGAACAGCATCGTTTCCTCCGCCTGGATGCCGGTCTCCAGAACACCTACATAATAGGGAACTGCAAGCCGGATGGACAGCACCTCCGCATCTTCCGCAATCCGCTGCCCGGACTCATAATGCGAGGTCAGCAGTCTCCAGAACCATTCGTCCCGCATCCGCTCCTGCTTCGTCCTCCATCCGCGCTGCTTCAGCAGATACCGGGCGGCGGCTTTGGCTGCCTGCTCCATTACCCGCTCCGCAGGACCATGCGCCAGATTTCCCGTATCGAGCGCCCAGATATAACCCAGCACTTCGTGGCGGTGCCGGATGCATACCGCCAGTCTTGGGCCAAGCCCGATTTCATCTACCGCCGAGACCCATACGGGCTGCGGCGACTGCTCCAATTGCCGCAGAATTCCGATGCTGCGCAATCCGGCGATAACCGGCTGGGGCACCCGCTTGCCGATAATCGTCGAAATCCGCGCCGGATCGCTCTCGAACGGATGGGAGCTGTAAGCGATGACGTGATGGTTTTCATCTTCGATCGTTACCTGCGATTGCAGACACTCGCTGAGGGTGTCGGCCAGTGCTTCCATACTGTCAAAAAAACGGTCAAACCCCTCATCCGTCCCGGGCACCGGCATTCCCCCTCATTTTTGAACGTTCCTAAAATTAGGTGAATTTATTATATCCCTCTGGCGGTTCTGTGACTAGTATTCTGGCCTCCCCCCCTATGCCGCAAGCGCCGCCTCCACATAATACGGGCAAAAAAAGCCGGCAGGGACTTTAACCCCCGCCGGCTCCTCACGCCGCTCAGATCATTATGCGAAAAGCTATTTCATCACCGGCTCTTCCTTCAATGCTTCTTCAACGGAATAATACCGCTGTCCCAGCGCCTCGGCCACCGCTGCGCATGTAATCCGCCCGTTTGCTACGTTGACGCCGCTCATTAATCCCTCATCGTCCCGCAGCGCCTGAAGGACGCCTTTGTCCGCGATCCGCAGCGCATAAGGCACGGTCGCATTGGTCAGCGCCATCGTTGATGTCTTCGGCACGGCGCCCGGCATGTTGGCGACCGAATAATGCAGCACGCCGTGTTTCTCAAATACCGGATTGTCGTGCGTGGTCACCCGGTCGATTGTCTCGACGATCCCGCCCTGGTCAATGGCCACGTCAACAATGACTGAACCGGCTTTCATCGTCTTAACCATGGATTCGGTGACCAGCTTCGGCGCCTTCGCTCCGGGGATCAGCACGGCACCGATCAGCAGATCGGCTTCAGCCGCCGCTTTGGCGATGTTATACGGATTGGACGCCAGCGTCTTGATCTGCGGACCAAATAAATCGTCCAGCTCACGCAGCCGGTCGGCGCTAAGATCCACAATCGTCACCTCGGCGCCAAGTCCAACCGCCATTTTCGCTGCGTTTGTGCCGACCACGCCGCCGCCGATAATGCTGACCTTCCCCCGTTCCACACCGGGTACGCCGGCCAGGAGAATGCCTTGTCCGCCGTGGTTTTTTTGGAGGAACTGGGCTCCAAGCTGCACCGACATCCGTCCCGCCACTTCGCTCATTGGCGTAAGCAGCGGCAGCGTGCGGCCGGCCCGCACCGTCTCGTAGCCGATTGCAAGGACTCCTTTCGCCTGAAGTGCTGCCGCAAGCCGCGGCTCCGGCGCTAAATGCAGGTAAGTGAACAAAATGAGACCCGGCCGAAAATAATCGTATTCGCTTTCCAGCGGCTCCTTAACTTTCATGACCATATCCGCTGCATTCCAGACCCCGGCTGCATCGTTCACCAATTCGGCGCCAGCCTGGGCGTATTCCGCATCCGCAAATCCGCTGCCTGCTCCGGCGCCTTTCTCCAGCAGCACGCGGTGTCCTCCGCCCGCAAGCGTCAGCACGCCGGCAGGCGTTAAAGCAACCCGGTTTTCGTTATTTTTGATCTCCTTCGGCACACCAATAATCATAGTGAACATCTCCCGTCTACGTGATGATTTCTTGTGTAAAGAATAATAACATAGCGGACGGCATTTCACTTTGAGGAAAATGCAAAAAAATACCTGCCATATTTGTATTTTATCACAAGTCCCTGTGAGAAAACCCGGGCGGCATCCGCCTTAATGCGCCCATTTTTTTAAAGAACAACATAGACAAGAAGGGAATAACCATCGTTAAATCCACGAAGGTTAAGCTACATGTAATTAACACATACATTCCATAGATTCGTTTAACCTCTCCCGCTTATTACACATGCAGCCCGGAATCCAACCCCTTATAAAATAGGATACCCGCCTGTCCCCGCCTTCTAACCGGATTTTTCACTGGGGGACCGGGGGCGCCTGGCCGCTTGTTTAAAGTTTTATTAGCTTCCACGATCGACGGCAAAAAGCGCCCTCTGTCTCCCTGGAGACGAAGGCGCCCTCTCAGCAAATATGACACTGGCGGATTATACTGTCTCGTCCAGCTCTTTGTATGTGAAATAATCAAAATCCGCCGGGAGCCTGCGGCCGCTTAAATCCTGTGCGCACATGCCGATAAACGCTCCGGTGAAACCTTGGTCCAGCGCGATGCCGTCTTTGATCAGCTCGGCGTTTTCATCGGACATTTTGCTGGCGTCCAGCACAGCACCGACCGGCTGCCAATCGGCTCCATCCTTCGAATAATAAAACTGCAGCTTCTCGTAATTCAGCTCCGCCCGCAGATAACAGCGCTCCCAGCCGCCAATCGGTATCGGCGCTTCCAGCGGTTCATCATAGACGCCGCGGTCGCTGGTCATCAGACTCAGGCATTTGCCGAGCTCCTCATCATGACTGATGTGAAGATAGCAGTAATTCTTGGAGTTGTAGTAATAGATCAGGCCGGCCATCTGCTGGTACGTCTCCGGCTCAAATTCCACCACCGTCTCCGCCAGCGCGCGGAAGCTCTGCTGCCGCCGGGCGATCAGGCTTTGGCGGTGGTTGGAGTACAGCGATTCCCGCCCCTTCAGCCTCAGGAAGCCCGGCCGCTCGCGGAGCGAAGCCCACTCTTCCGCCGCCGGCTCGCGCAGCGAGCTGAAGTGAATGCCCAGCGTCCCGCCGTCAAAATGGTCCGTTTCAGCCTCCGGCTCAAACGGATAATCGGGCAGCGGCGGGCCTTCGACCCGAACCTGCGGCTCGTGGTCACCCGTCGGCAGCCGCAGCCAGCCTTGATCATTCCACACCACTTTCTGGATCGCAGTCTCCCGGCCCAGATTGCAGCACATCGAAGGACGCAGCGGACGCCCGCACAAATGTACCATGTACAGCTCTCCGTTCTGTGTTTCCACCAGGCAGCCGTGCCCTGCACGCTGCAGCTCGGCTTCGGGCCGGTCTGCTGAGGTAAGCAGCGGACCTTCCGGATCGGCTTCATACGGACCGAACAGGGATTCAGACCGGGCTACGGTAACCGCGTGGCCAAATCTCGTCCCGCCTTCGGCCACCATCAGATAATAATAGCCGTTCATTTTGTAAATATGCGGACCTTCTGTCAGGCCAAGCGGGGTACCGCGGAAAATATTATGAATCGGCCCCACCAGCTTCCCCTCCTGCTCGGAATATTCCTGCAGAGCGATACCGCCGAAGTGGTTTTTGCCTTTGCGGTGATCCCAAATCATGTTCATGACCCATTTCTTGCCGTCTTCCGCATGGTACATCGACGGATCGAAGCCGCTGCTGTTGAGGTAAACCGGCTCCGACCAGGGGCCGCGGATGTCTTTGGCTGTCACCACATAGTTGTGGGTGTCCTTGAACGGCCCCATATGGCTTTTTACGTCCGTATACACCAGATAAAATGTTCCTTCGTGATGCGTCAGGCATGGGGCCCATACGCCTCCCGAATCGGGGTTGCCCATCATATCCAGCTGGCTTGTGCGCGTCAGCGGATGCGCGATCAGCTTCCAGTTGCGCAGGTCGCGGGAGTGATGAATCTGAACACCGGGAAACCACTCAAACGTCGAAGTGGCGATATAATAATCATCACCCACACGCACAATGGACGGATCAGGGTTAAATCCCCGCAGGATTGGATTGACAATGACGGACACGGGACAGGCCTCCCTTTTCTTTTAGCGGTCTTGAATACAAGATTATAATGGTAAGATTCAGTTTAAACCTATTGTTTGATAAATGTGTTCGTGATTACAGGTCTACTACTCTATCTCCACTATAACAACTTGTATACTACACTACCAGTTCATCACAGGTTGCGCCCTGAGTCAAGCCCTGCGGAAATCCTAAAGAAACAGCCGCTTCAAACAAGTCCTTGCGCAGCCCCAACTGTCCATCAGGGCCGGCTGGGAATTAAAAAGATCGAAGCGTTTTGTTTACGCTTCGATCCTTTGTTTAGCGGCGTTACCTGCAGCTTGCCTCGGTACCGCCTGGCTTGGAGATTTTAGCTGCATGGAGGCAGACGGCGGATGGCATCGGCTTTGGTACCGCCCCAAACCCGTTACCCTTTCCGCAGCGCCGGCTCTCCGGTCAAACGCGTGCCGCTCATCAGGAATCCGTCTCCCGGAAGCGCGGGCATTTTGGACAAACTGATGTGCATGTCCTGCTCGGGCACCTCATAAGACAGCTCCCGGGTCAAAAACCGCAGGCTTACCTTCATCAGATCAATGGTCAGCCATTCTCCGGCACAGCGGTGATTGGTGCGGTGATCCCCGCCCCCTTGCGGGATGAGGTCAAACGGGCTGCCGTCCCAGCCGCGGAACCGCTCGGGCCGGAATTCATCCGGCTGCTCCCACAGCGCCGGGCTGTGCGTAGTGCCGTAAACGTCCAGCAGTACCATCGTCCCTTCTTCAAAGGTTTGCCCTTTCCAGGTGAACTCCCGGCGGACTGCCGCGCCCAGGAATGGGGTAAACGGATAAAACCGCCGTACTTCCTGAACGAACCACTGTACATAGGTATCGTCCCCCTGCACCACTTTTTGACGGCACTGCGGGTAATCATAAAGCGCCATTGCGGAGAATACCACATACCGACCGATCGCCACAATCGGCCGAACTACATTGATCAGCTCAATGGCGGCCATACGCGGGTCAAGCGGCAGCCCTTCGTGGTCACGATGGTAGGCCATGACGTAAGCAGCCGTATCCTCCGGCACCACCCGTTTCCCTTCCCGGATTTCCGTGATCAGTCCTTCGATCCACGCTTCCGCCTTTTTGCGGGCCCGTCTTCCTTCCCCGTGCTTTGGCCCTACGGCTCCAAACGCCTCCACCATCGCACCGAAGTCGTCCGCACGCTCCCTGGCCTCTTCGCCGGCAAGCGGAACGCCGGCCCAGCGGCAGGCTGCCCGGCACAGCACCTCTTGCGATTCCTCGAGCAGCACGATGCGCTCCCCGCTTTCCCAGCGTGCGGCCGCCGCCCGCCATTCCTCCAGCGTCAGCTCCGCAAGCTCCTTGAGCCGCGGGGGCGTCATCAGCGAGAGAAACGCCGCTTTCCGGTGCCTGTGCGCTTCCCCGTCGAGCGTCTGGATTGCATTTTCGCCAAAAAGCGATTTCTGAATCCGCTTCGGTATAGCGCCGCCCCGCTGAAATTTGCCATTGTCGTAAAACAGCTCAGCCGCTTCTTTGCCGCTGATGCAGATTGCCTTTTTTCCAAGCAGACGGGTCTGAAAAATTTCCGAATTAAACTCGCGGCACCGCTTCTGAATGAACTCGTATCCGTCCGCCAGCAGCGCAAGGCTGCTGTCCAGCGTATGTTCTTTTGGAGCTTCCCCGTTCTGTGCCAATCTCTTTCTCCTCCTTCCACGGCGAAAAAGATCCCCGGCTTATCCCGCGGCCTCTCACGCTCTCTACTTGTATTCATTACCTCTTCCCGGCCTGGAAATAACAAGCAGCCGCGAAACGGACACAAAAAAGAGGATTTTGGTCAGACCGACCGGTCCCCAAAATCCTCAGTAAAAATGTTATTTCCGCGTCAGCCTCACCGGCTTCCGGCCTTCTTCGTCCCAGCGCCAGCCCTCCCCGCCGCCAACCTGCAGCCCGCCGTACCACAGTTCCTCGGGCCACTGGAGACGCGGCGTCACTTCTCCGGTAAGCGCCCGTCCGCCGGCCTCCGTCAGCGAAACCTCTGCTTCCATGAACCCGTCCGGTATGCCGGCAAAACCCGGGAAGACCTGACAGCCCTCCAAATGCAGCAGCGGTTCGGGACCGGACGCCAGTCTGTTCAGCACCTGCCAAAATTCCAGATCGCCCATTCCGAGCACAGACAGCTCGTCCCCCGTCAAGCCAAACAGCCGATAGGGTTCCATCGGACCCTGCCGAAGAACCTGCAGTGCCGTCCGTTCCACACTCCCGAGACCGTCCCGGACTGACGGCAGGCGCTCTAAATGGGCGCTAAACGCACTGCGTGCAAAAGGCAATGCCGAACAATCCCCGCTCAGCAGATTCAGCAGCTCAGCCGGATCTTCCGAGGCGTATGCCTTCCACAACGCGCCGCCCAGCCGAAGCTCCTCCACGCCGACCGTCTGCCAGGTCCCCGCCAGCTCCTTCAGCTGCTGCGGACTCAGCTGACCCAGTCCGCGAAATAGCTTAATGCCCGGATACGAGCCGATGCTGAGCAAGCTGAGCGTTGTCTCCCCTAGCTCCTGTCCCGCAAACCAATGAAGCAGATAAGCGAGCATCGTCTGGTCGAACAGATCGTGTTCAAACCAGAGCACCACCTCATCGAACTGCCGGAATCCGCTCAGGCGGCGCTCCTGTTCCCGGCAGGTCTGGCTGTAGAATTCCGCCGGAATACCAAGCAGCCGTTCCAGCGCCTCGGCCCGGCTGCGCCGGTGCGGTTCGTCCGCCATTTTGGTAAACACCGGCCCAACAGGGTAAATTTCCCGCCAGACCAGAATTTCACCTTCCACACCTCCCTGCTTCAAGAGTTCAGCGACAACATCGCCGTTCACAATATGCAGCATTTTTTTCCCTCCTTCTTGCAGGTTACGGAAGACGGCGGCAGGGTCTGCTACCGGGAGCATGCTTCTCAGCTTCCGCCGGGCGTCAAACAGGCGTTTTTTGAGCGTTGGCACAGGCGTTCCCAAGTAAGCGGAAATTTCTCCAAGCGCCAGTCCGTGAAAATAAAACAGCTGAACCGGCACCCTGCTGTGCTCGGGCAAAGCCGCCACCGCTTCATGCAGCGTTTGCCGCAGCTCCCGCTGCAGCACCAGCTCCGGAACGTCGGCTCCTTCGTCCCGGAGCGCGCCGGCTTCATCCAGCGCCGTCTCCGGGTGCCGCCGCCGGCGCAGCATCCGGGCGCACCGCCGCTGCACAATCACGCGGAACCAGCCCGGAAAAGCAGCCGGCTCGCGCAGCGAATGGAGCTGCCGGAACGCTTCGGCGAACGCTTCCTGTACGGCGTCCTCTGCAAGGTGGGCGTCTCGGAGCCGGTCGTACGCAACCGCGTAAGCCATTCCTTCGAAATAGCGGACCAATGCAAGCGTCCCCTCCCGCTCCCCCCGCCGCGCTTCTTCAACCCATCGTTCCTGCCACATCCCGGCGCCTCCTTCCGTTCTTCCTGTTCTATTAGTGCCGCCAATCCGGCAGCAGGTTACCGATCCTCTTAAAAAAAGCATACACCAAACAAGCCGCCCGTCGCCTTCATAGGCGCCGAAGCGGCTTGTTCGTCCAAAAACACCTTTACGATTGTCCCGCTGCGGCACGGTCTAACGCGCCGGCGGATTTCCGGATTTGTTTGCTGCGCAGCTGGCCGCAGGCGGCGTCGATGTCGGTGCCGTGCTCCAGCCGTTTGCTGACGCTGATACCCTGTTTTTTCAGCGTATCGAAAAAGGCGGTCACCGTCTCGCGCTCGCTGCGCTGGTATTGGCTGTGTTCATCTACCGGATTATACGGGATCAGGTTGACGTTAACGAGCGATCCCTTGTCCCGGAGCAGATCGGCCAGCTCAAGCGCCTGCTCTCTGCCGTCATTGACGTCTTTCAGCAAAATATATTCAATCGTCACCCGGCGTTTGGTCCGCTCCAGGTAATAATCGATCGACTCCATCAGCTTCTCGATTGGAATCGCTTTGTTGATCTTCATAATACGCGTCCGAAGCTCATTGTTTGGCGCATGCAGCGACACCGCCAGATTCACTCCGGTGTTCGCGTCGGCAAATTCCACAATTTTGCCGGCCAGACCGCTGGTGGAAACGGTAATCTTCCGGCCTGCGATCTCCAGACCCTTCTGGTGTTTGACGATATCCAGGAATGTCAGCAAATTCGCAAAGTTGTCGAACGGCTCGCCGATCCCCATCACCACGATATGGCTGACCAACTGCCCTTTGCCTTCCTGATCCAAAAACTGCTGGACCTTCACGATTTGCTCCACTATCTCTCCAGCCGAGAGGTCCCTGCTCTTCGCCAGCAGCCCGCTGGCGCAGAAGCTGCAGCCAATGTTGCAGCCGACCTGCGTCGTTACACAGACCGACTGGCCAAACTTGTGGCGCATCAGCACGGTTTCAATCAAATTGCCGTCAGCCAGCCGGAACAGGAACTTGACCGTACCGTCCGCCGACTCCTGGCGGGTGTGCTCGGTAAGCGTGGATATGGTAAAATGCTCCTCCAGCAGCCGCAGGCAGTCGGGATTGGCATCGGTCATGCTGCCAAAATCCGCCGCCCGGCGCACATACAGCCCTTCCCAGACCTGCAGCGCGCGAAACGGTTTATGTCCATATGGAAGCAGCCAAGCGGACAGCTGCTCCAGCGTTAATCCGTAAACGGATGGTTTTGTCATTGGTAACCCTCATTTCATGATCACGCAAAATAGATTCGGCCGCACAAAGCCGAGAAGCCGCCGAAATCGGCGGCGCTTCTATTGTCCCAAATTTTTGTTATTTAAACAAGTGGCAATACCCAGAAAGACGGGTTTGGCGCTGCCCGCCCGGCCTCTGTGCTTCCACCCGACCCTCCAGCCTTGATCGCTGCTCCCGTGCCTCCAACCCAATACCCCGGCTCAATCGCTGCTCCCGTCCCCCATTTCGGCGCTCCTGCATCTTAACCGGCAGTCAAGTGAGATTCGCCGGCTTGGACCGGCCGGTTCGGCGTTTGCGGATCCACAGCGCGATCAGCACACCGGCAATCACCAGCACAATACCGGAAGTCCAGGCGATTGGCGCAATGTTGGGCAGCCATATTTTTAGCCGTATGGGATCAGGGTTCTCCAATGCCACCCGCCAGGTCAACGTCTTCCCTTCCTGCACGGCATTATGATCAAGAATGACATCAAACGGCAGCGTCAGCTGAAAATTAAATGCAAAATTCCGCAGCAGCAGGGAAATCAGCGGTTCGGGAACGCCCATCTCCCGCACCTTGTCCAAAGCCTGGTTCAGGTAGCTGTCCGAACGCAGCTGAATGGAGACATCCTGTGTTGTATAAAAGAAATGCTCGCCTGTCTCCACCTTCACTTCCACCGCGTCACTATCTGTGGCAAACTGGCTGAAATAGTCCCGCATTTCCTGAACGGAAGCAAACGAGCGGGCAATGGTGTACTCCACACCGCCGTCTTCCTTTTTGCTAAATTGGATATCCCGTTCGGCCAGCGCCTGCTCCAGCCAGCGCAACGCTTCGTCTCCCTTGTCGCCCAGCAGGTTCATCAGCCGGGATTCCAGCCGGACCTTGAGTTCCACGTCGGCACTGCCGTCTTTATGCACCGTCAAATGTCCCGTGCCCTCGGCGCATCCGGCCAGCACTGCAAGCATCAGCACCAGCAGCGCAACTAGGCTTAGTCCTCGTTTTCTCATTTTGTTCCTCCCGGCAAGCTTGGCATCCGTTTACTCTCGATACTCTCGACTCATTATATCGGGCCTGGCCGCGAAAAAAAAGCCGCCTCACAGGGAGGCGGACCAACGGGCCGGCGCTTGGTGCGCCTAACGGTTCAAATGGAACGGCACTGTCGCGACCACAACATCCTTGTAATTGATCAGGTAAGCGCGGATCAGCAGACTGGACTGGTTGTGCAGTGCGTTTTCCCACCAGTGCCTTGTAACGAATTGGGGAATGAGCACGGTGATGTGGTCGGACTCCGCTTTTTTCCACTCCACCGTATCGATGAATTTCTTCAGCGGCCCGAGAATGCTCCGGTACCGGGATTTCAGCGTCACCAGCCTGACGCCCGGATTCCACTCCGCCCAGCCCCGTTCCATTTTCTCGATCGACTCGTCGTCAAATCCGATATAGACGGCCACCACCGTATCCGATAACGTTTTGGCGTAGCTTACAGTATTCCTTACCACCTGCGTAATCCCGGCCACCGGAATGATAACCGTGTTGCCTTTTGCCGTCGGCTTCTCGTTATGAAGATCAACCCGCAGCTGGTCGGCAATGTTCCGGTAGTGGGAGTTGATTTTGTTGAACACATAAAGGACGATCGGGAAAAAGATAAACACAAACCAGACCTGCGAGAACTTGGTAACGATAAAAATCAGGGTAATCGACAGCGTGGTCAGCATGCCAACCGTGTTGACCAGGAACTTGCCCGTCCAGCCCGCCGGCTTCGTCCGGATCCACCGCACCATCATTCCAAGCTGGGATAGCGTAAACGGGATAAACACGCCGACCGCATACAGCGGAATCAGGCTTTCCGTATTTCCGCCGAACGCGGTGACCAGAATCGCCGACATGACGCTGAGGAACAAAATTCCGTTTGAGAACCCCAGCCGGTCGCCCCGGACCATAAACATATGCGGCATAAACTTGTCTTTGGCCAGCATAAACGCCAGCAGCGGAAACGCCGAATAGGCTGTATTGGCCGCCAGGAACAGGATGAGCGCCGTCGTGCCCTGGATAAAATAATAAATGATCCCCCGTCCAAACGTTCCTTCCGCAATCTGCGACACCACGGTGGCGTCTGCATTCGGCTGAATGCCGTACCAATAGGCCAGCAGGCTGATTCCCATAAACATAGCGCCAAGAATGATGCCCATCATCAGCAGCGTATTGGCAGCGTTTTTGGCCGCCGGCTCGCGGAAGTTCGGAATAGCGTTGGACATTGCCTCCACCCCTGTCAGGGCCGAACAGCCGGAACTGAAGGCTCTAAGCAGGAAAAAGAGGCTGATATTCGACACCGCTGAATGCATCTCGGGAGCGGCGGCGGGCGCGCCGCCGACAAAATAGCGGATTACTCCGCTTATAATCAAGACAAAGATCGAAACGACAAACAGATAGATCGGAATCGCCAATACGGAAGCCGACTCCGTCACGCCCCGCAGGTTCATTACGGTCAGAAACAAAATCATCACCAGCGCAATCAGCACACGGTGTTCCTGAAGGGCCGGAAAGGCGCTGACAATCGCGTCCGTCCCGGCGGAGGAGCTGACCGCCACCGTCAAAATATAATCGACCAGCAAGGAGCCGCCGGCCAGCAGGCTGGGCGTTTTGCCCAGATTGTTTTTGGCGACGATATAAGCGCCCCCGCCTGTTGGATAAGCAAAAATGGTCTGTCTGTAGGAAATAATCAGAATCGTCAGCAGGGCCAGAACGGCCACCGAAATGGGCACGGAATACCATAATGCCGCCGCGCCTACGGTCATCAGCACAAGTAAAATTTGCTCCGTCCCGTACGCTACGGAAGACAGCGCGTCGGAGGACAGGATCGCGAGCGCCTTCAGCTTCCCCAGCTTCTCTGCCTCGAGTTCCGAAGATTTCATTGGTCTGCCGATCAGCAGCCGCTTGAACTGATTCCACATCGCCATAGGATCACCCGGTTCCAAATATTGTGAACTGACTCTCTACGCTACTATATCAACACAATTTGTGCGCTTAAACCGTTCCCGGTGCCGAAGCTGCACAATTTCTTGCGTTAGCATTCCCCAAGGCGGCGGACCTCACTCCCCGTAACGCTCCAGTGTGCGCCGGGCCAGCTCCCGCACCCGTCCGGCCGCGGCCTCCGGCTCCCGGATCCGGGCTTCGGGCCCAAGCGTAAAGAAATATCCCGCCACATGGTCCAGGGCCGATTCCGGCACCTCCAGTACGGCAAGCCCTGAGCCGTCTTCCTCCGTCTTCACATAAGGTTGGACCGATTCGTTATCGAGACAAGCAAGCACGCCCCGCGCCGTAAGCTCCACCACAAAGCGGACGGAAGGCCCTTCCTCGCTCCTGCCCTGGGAACGGAGCCATTCTCTCAGTGTAGGCAGCCGGATGCCTTTAGGAGGAGAACCTGCCGTCTCGGCGCCTTTAATCCGGTCGGCACGCAGCGTGATCGTTTTCCCGCGCGCACGGTCCCAAAGCGGAACGTACCAGAACCCTTTTGACGTGTAGACACCGAGCGGAACGCCTTCAATAACGGAATGCCTTGCCGATCCGGAACGGTAGGTTATCCGCAGCAGGCTCCGGCTCCCTGCATGCTCAAGCAGGAACTTCAGCCAGGGCACGGGCAGCGGATGGTTTGGCGAGAGGTACGCGATGTATTCGTCAAGCCTCTTCAGTTCGCCCCGCAGCCGCTCATCCATCCGGCTGGACAGCTTGCGCAGCACTGCGCTGTAATCGGCGGCAAAGGGAAGCCCCTGCAGCTGTTCAAGGGATTGATAAGCGAAAAACAGGCTGAACACTTCATCGTCGGTGAACGAGACCGGTGGCAGCAGCTTATTGGGCAGCACCCGGTATCCGCCCCCTCTGCCCGCCTCGGAAACTATCGGCAGCCCAAGTTCTCCCAGCTCGGCGATATACCGCTGGACCGTCCGCTCGGAGAGACCAAATTCGCGGGCAACGTCGCGGGCGTTGAATATTTTGGCCTGGTTAACATACAGCCACACTTCATTCAGCAGCTGAAATTTCTTCATCCTCTGCCCCCTTTTTAGGCGACAAATTTTGTCTGGATTCTACGGTAAGCTGAATGTATCACAAGGAAAGGATGATCTGCAATGACGAACAAACAAACAGGAATCCGCAGCGTATACATCGCTGCCAGCCTTGACGGCAGGATTGCCACGCCGGAGGGCGGGGTGGATTGGCTGCATGCGGTGGAAGGGGAAGGCGATAACGGCTACGAGGCGTTTTATTCGGCTGTGGATGCCGTCGTGATGGGCAGGGGCACTTACGAGGCGCTTCTTGGTTTTGACGTTCCTTTTCCGTATCCGGGCAAGACCTGTTATGTCGTATCAGATACACTGAACGGCCCCCGGGAACATGTGGAAATCATCGGGATGGACAAGCTGGAGGAGATTTTGAAAAAAAACAGTTTCGGCAAACTCTGGGTGGTCGGCGGCGGCAAGCTCATTTCAGAGCTGCTTAACCGCAGCCTGCTCGATGAGCTGATCGTTACGGTGGCTCCGGTGCTGCTGGGCGAAGGCATCCCGCTGTTCACCGGCCTGAAGGAATTCCGCAAGCTGCGTCTGGAAGAGATCCGGCGGTACGGCCAGTTCGCAGAGCTGAACTACCGGGTGGTCCGCGAAGCTACGCCTCAACCAGGTGAATGACCCGGATGCCCAGATAGTCGGCGATCCCCCGGGCCCCTTCCCGCATCATCCGGTGATGGTTCCAGATGAACGCCCGGCGGCACAGCGGCGCAAGACGATTCATCCACCGCTTTGTTGTCCGCACCTCCCAAACGAAGCGGACTTCCGTGCAGCGGGGGCCGCGGGGGATAAAGGTGCATGTGCCTTTTCCCTCCAGCTCCCCGGCGGCCCGCAGCTCAATGCAGCCGGGCCGGGTTTTGCGGGTAATCGTCGAGTGAAAGGATAGGGTGTAGATTAGCCTGGTGCGAAACACCGACAGATAGACGTCGCCTACACCGTCTCCCGAGCTGCCGGACCGGATTTTGCGGAAGGTACAGCCCCGCCACCAGCCCGTATGCTCAAAGTTATCGATCAGATCCCACAGTGTATCTACATCGGTCCCCAGTACCCAGCTGCTTACAAAACGGTAACGGTTCATACCGGTCCCTCCCGCCGCTTGTCATGTAAATCGGTTAGTCTATTGTGGCACCGTAAGCCGGTTTCCATAAGAGATGGCAAAATACTCACTACATAACTAACCAAAAGCAGGCGGTTTGACAAAGCAGATACCGCTGCAGGCCCGCATCGTTCGGTTTGCAATAACCTAGCCGTTGGGTTTGCCGTCAATGCTGGCGGCGGCTGCGGCGGCTGGCGGCTGCGGCGGCTGGCGGTGTCTTAGGCAGAGAGAACGTACAGGGCAAGCACATAAAGCAAATCGGATCCGGTCAAGGAAGCTCCTTGAGTCACGGATCCGGTTTTTAACTGCTCCTGTATTATAAAACGTCTTCTGCCGGCCGGCTGCACCCAATTCACCCGGCATCGGGTGTGGCCGGATGTGACCGGATCCACTCGTCCAGTTTACGGAACGTATCCACCGCGGCTTCCCGCATTGCCGCCAGATCGGCTCCTTCCGATTCCGCCCGGCTGATTTTTTCCCGGAACGCCTTCCACATCTCCCGGGTCCGTTCCCCATATCCGGCAAAATAGCTGATACCCGCGCCCGGAGACAGCGGCAGCCGTTTCATCAGCTTTTTCGTGATCAGCTGTCCGCCCAGCGTCGAACCTTCCATGACATAAAAACAGCCCAATAGCCGCGAAGAAGAGTTCAGCTCTGGAAGATTGCCGCATAACGTGATTTCCGCCAGATCGGTCTCTTTCAGGCCAAGATGGCGGAGATCCACTTCAAGCTGCGGTGTCTTGAGCCGTGCAGGCTCCAGCCCGCTTGCCTCCCATCCGGCGGAGCGGACAGCCCGCTCTTCCAGCGGCTTTACAAATCCGTAAAACAGCTGGACATACTGCCGGTACATCTCCAAGCTCATGCTGCCGTTCATCATTGCCCGGGCGTATCCGTTATTTTCCAGCTGCTCGTGGTAGGATGCCGTAGCTTCTCTCAACTGCGCCATCGCATCTCCCGTCATCGCACATCCCTCCGTTCCCTTATTTAGAAGTACATCATCAACCATCTTCCAATATCCCGGAAACCAAGGCGCTTATAGATCTTCCCTGCATCAGGATTGTTATAAAAAAGACAAAGGGTCCGCCCCTCCGCCAGCACATCCGCGCACAAACTGCCCACAATGCGGGTAGCCATTCCTCTGCCGCGCATGGCGGGATCCGTCGCCACCCCGACAACCATGGCAGATTTGGAATTTTCGGCCGTAGTGGACGCAACTGCAACCACGCGCCCTTCCTCTTCAGCGTAATATACCCGTCCGGTGCCGCTCTCCAGCGTACGGTGCAGGCCCTGCCGGGAATCGCTTTCGAATTCTTCAATCCCGTCGAGCAGCACACAGATTTTTTCGACATCCTCCACCTCCGCGATCCGGATGGGAAGGCCGCCGGCAGGCGCTCCAATGTTAGCATCGGCAAGGGTCTTCATTTCGGCAAAATACATCGGTTTTTCCTTGCGGAACTGCAGCGCGTTCCGAAATGCGCCGACCACTTCTTCCGACCCCGACATCATCTCTGCATCGGGATCGCGGCGGATAATGGCCGACAGCCCGTCCACATCAAAGCTGCCTTCGGCATAACACAGATAACTCCGGTAATAACGGAGCAAAACCGCCCGGAATGCTCCAGCTTGGTTGAATTCTCCCCATACTTCCATAAACGGCTGCTCCATTCCGAAATTCTCCACATCGCCGATCAGGAACAGGTTCAGCGCCGGCTGCTTCTCTAAATACTGCATCAGCATGCCGCGGTCGGCGTCCGTCAATTTACGAATCATAGGTATTCCTCCTGTCTTGACGTTTACCATATCACGGGGGAAGAAACAGTGTAAAGGGTAGGCCGGAAGCAGTGCTGAAGACCCTGCAGCCGGTCCAGTCCGCACCTCAGCCGGGATCACACAGTGGCCTGCAGCTGGGCATGGCAAGGCAGCGGCCGGTTCACGCCGAGGCATGTAACTGGGCACGGTGAGCATGCGGCCGGTTCACGCCGAGGCATGCCGGCGGGAACTTGTACATATTCTCTGGTATAACCTATTTTCCACACCGGAGGCTGCTAATGGACATTTATCTGGGCGCCGCCCTCTCCGCCATGTCGACCGCTTTGGGTGCGCTGCCGGCAATGATTTTCCGGGACGTCTCCCACCGCCGCAAAGATACTCTGCTGGCCTATACGGCGGGAATTATGGTCGCCGCTTCCACGTACGGCCTGATTCCTGCCGCGCTGAAGCTGTCCAGCCTATGGGCGCTGGCCTTGGGCATCCTGCTCGGAACGGCCGTGCTCACCTGGCTTGAACACTCGCTCCCGCACACCGATCCCGCGCATTCGCCTCCATCGGGAGAGACATCACGGGCGCTGCTGTTTCTGATCTCTATGGGCCTGCACAATTTGCCCGAAGGACTTTCCGTCGGGGTCAGCTATGCCAGCGGCAGCCAGGAGCTTGGCCCGCTGGTCTCTTTTGCCATCGGTCTGCAGAACGTACCCGAAGGCTTCCTCATCGTCCTGTTCCTGCTCACCCGGGGAATTTCGCCCATTAAAGCCTTCTTTTATACGTGCTTGACCGGTCTGATTGAGCTGCTGTCCGCTTTCGCAGGCATCCGCTTCTCGGAAGGCTTTGCCGGAATTGTGCCCTACGGGCTGTCCTTTGCGGCGGGAGCCATGCTTTTTGTCGTTTATAAGGAACTGATTCCCGAAAGCCATGGGGACGGCAACGAGCGCACCTCTACCTTTGCCTTCATCTTCGGGCTGCTGACGATGATTGCGCTAACGGAAAAGCTGGGACCATAATCCGCTGGAAAGGCATAGGGCTGGCAAAATCCAGTACAGAGCGAATCCAGACCGGCTGGATTTTGCTGCACCACACCCGGCCGATGTCCGGTGCGGTATCTTAGCGCTGCGCCAGTTCCCGGCACCGTGATACTCCCCTGAACGGTGCCAACTCCCCTGAACGGCGCCAGCTCCTCTGCACTGCGCCAAATCCCGGCACTGCGCTAACGCCAAATGCGGCCCGCTTCCTTTTTCACCCGCGTTCCTCTCCGCGCATATCCTGTAAAAAAGGCTCCCGCCTACATCTACGGCATGTCTTACGCGGGAGAACTCCGGATAGAGGGGAGAAGTGAAATTTTGAACACAAGACATCCATGGCTGGTCCGGCTTGCCCTGCTCCTTATTTTGGCGGTGGGAGCCGCGGGCTGCTCGGCCGGGGCCGCTTCGCCCGGAACGAACGGCGGACACAGCCCAGACGAAAAATCCGGCAAAGCCGTCCGCATCGGGTATCAGAAAAACGGACCGCTGCTCATATTGAAGCAGCGGGGAAACCTGGAGGAGCGGCTGAAGCCGCTTGGTTACACTGTGGAGTGGTTCGAGTTCCAGGCGGGGCCGGCTCTGCTGGAAGCTTTGAACGCCGGCAGCATCGACCTTGGCCGGACCGGGGACGCTCCGCCTGTTTTTGCCCAGGCAGCCGGGTCTTCCTTGGTTTATGTCGGGGCCGGGAATCCAAAATCGCAGGGATCGGGTATCCTGGTACCGAGCGATTCCGCAATTCAATCGCTTGCCGGTCTCAAAGGGAAAACGGTCGGATTTGCCAAAGGCTCCAGCTCCCACTATCTGATCGTCAAAGCGCTGGCCAAAGCCGGACTTGCGTTTGAGGATATCCGTCCGGCCTACCTCCAGCCGGGAGATGCCCGGATCGCGTTTGAACAAGGGCAGATCGATGCCTGGGCCGTTTGGGACCCCTATACGGCGGATGCCGAATTATCGGCGGGCGGTCGCCTGCTGACTACAGGAGAAGGCTTAAGTTCGGACCGGGATTTTTTCCTGGCTTCCGAAGCCTTTGCCTCGAAACATGAAGACGCCGTAACCGCCTTTCTTGAGGAAGCCGGCCGGGCCTGCGATTGGGCAAATGAGCATCCCGAAGAATTGACGAAGCTCCTATCCCCCGTTCTTGGCATTCCAGCCGGCTCCATGCGGGCTGCAATTGACCGGAGGGAATACGGAGTGACAGCCATTACCGGCGAAATCGTCCAGGAGCAGCAGGAAATCGCCGACCAATTTTATGCGCTGAAGCTGATTCCCGGACAAATCCGCGTAGCCGACCGGATTTATACCTTCAAGACCGGGGACCCGTCCAAGTGAAGCGGACAGCAACCCTGATTCTCCGCGCCCTGCTCCCGTGGGGAATCCCCGTGCTGCTGTTGGCGGCATGGCAGATCTCTGTAACCGCCGGTTATGTATCCGCCCGCATCCTTCCCGCTCCTTCCGATGTGTTTCAGGCGGCTATCCAGCTGATCCGGACGGGCGAGATGGGTCATCACGTGCAGGTCAGTTTGGGAAGGGCGGTGACAGGTTTCCTGATCGGCGGCCTCACCGGCTTTACGCTGGGGCTGCTGAACGGCTTGTTCCGTACGGCGGAAACGCTGCTGGACACGTCGGTGCAAATGCTGCGTAATATTCCGCATCTTGCGCTGATTCCGTTGGTCATTTTATGGCTCGGCATCGGCGAAGATGCAAAAATTCTGCTGGTTGCACTTGGCGTTTTATTCCCGGTCTACCTGAATACGTACCACGGAATCAAATCGGTCGACCGGGGGCTGATTGAAATGGGCATGATGTACGGATTGCGGGGATTCGCGTTGTTCCGGCATATTATTTTTCCCGGGGCTTTGTCGTCCATCCTGGTTGGCATCCGTTTCTCGCTTGGCGTTATGTGGATGACCCTGATTGTAGCGGAGACAATATCGTCCACTTCCGGGATCGGGTATATGGCGATGAATGCGCGGGAGTTTATGCGGATGGATATCATTTTGGTAAGCATTGTGCTGTATGCGCTGCTCGGTAAACTGTCGGATGTAATCGCCCGTATGCTGGAAAGGAGATGGCTGAAATGGCATCCCGGATACAAAACACAGTCTTGAAGAAATCCCCTCCCGATATTCATATCCGGCTGCGTGGTCTTCGGAAGGAATACGGGGGTACGGTGGTGTTCGACGGACTCCATCTGGATATCCGCCGCGGAGAATTTGTCGCTATCGTGGGAAGAAGCGGCTGCGGAAAAAGCACCCTGCTGCGGCTCCTGTCCGGCCTGGAGAAACCCGAAGGCGGGGAAATCAACGTAAGCGGCAGACCGCTGGAAGGCTATAACCGCGAAGCCAACATGATGTTTCAGGACGGCAGGCTTTTGCCGTGGAAACGGGTGCTGGATAATGTGATGCTTGGTTTAAAAAGCGGCCGCAAAGACGAAGCCATACGGGCGCTGGCCAGCGTCGGACTGGAGGACCGGCTGGACGCTTGGCCGTCCCAGCTCTCCGGCGGCCAGAAGCAGCGCGTTGCACTGGCGCGGGCGCTGATCCATAAACCCAGCCTGCTGCTGCTTGACGAGCCGCTTGGCGCGCTTGATGCACTGACAAGGCTGGAAATGCAGGCCTTAATCGAAAGTCTCTGGATCGCGGGACGCTTTACGGCGCTGCTGGTGACCCATGACGTCGAAGAAGCCGCCGCTTTGGCCGACCGCGTTATCGTACTGCGGGAGGGAGGCGTTGCGGATGACATTCCGGTTCCGATTCCCCGCCCCCGGGCACGGGGGCAGTCCGCTTTCGCCGAGCTGACCGGCGGTATTCTGGGCCGGATTCTGGAACGGGAAGACAGCAGAGATCCGCTCTCCCCAGAACTCCCGCCCGCCGGATCGGGCGGAGCGCTGCAAGGCCAACCGGGCTGGGTCAATGCCTAAGTAAAACTTGTCTGATCTAACTTAACCAGCTTAACTATCATGCAACAGCAAGCCGGAATCCCCGCTGCACAAGGTTTGTTATGCAGCGGCCGATTCCGGCTATTTTCCCCTATACAAGGACAGCCTTATGCCTCTGCCTTACGCGATTCCGTGGCATGTCCCCGCCGGTCCGGGCATAGAATGGATTGAAGACAGGCTTTCGATTCCAATGGCGAAGGATGATCCTTCTGTGACAACCCGAACTGGCGTTTTTCGGCCTCCTCTTGCCCGGCGGGCATTCAAAAAAGGCGCGCATATCTTTGCCGGCTCGATGATCCAGGGCTTTGCGATGGCGGTGTTTCTTTTCCCCCATTCGATCCCGTCCGGCGGGGGCGCAGGAATCGCCGTGCTGCTGAATTACGGACTGGGTATCCCGATGAGCCTGGGGCTGTGGGCGGCTAACATTGCGTTTTTGCTGTTCGGCATACACTATCTGGGCAATGTCAGCGCCATCGGCACGGTGATGGTGATTACGCTGACTTCCGCCTCGGTTAACGTATTTGATGCGCTGGCGGATTCGCCGTTTCAAAATGTGTGTATCGACCTGCTATGCGGTTCGCTTCTGCTCGGCACGGGCATTGCGATTCTGATGCGCGAACGTTTTTCCAACGGCGGGATCGGCTTCGTGGCTTTGGCCATCGCAAAAACCCGGGGCGTTAACCCCGGGCGGACGCTTTTTTGGCTGAACGGGATAATTTTCGCCGTTACCGCCTATGTTATTGATTGGCACATCATTTTCCAGGCCCTTATATGCCAGTGGATTTCCACCAGGCTCGTTGGTCTGCTGTACGGACTGTCCTTCCGCCGCAGAATATTAGCTTTCCCGCGCGGCGGAAGGAAAAAAAGGTAGCCTTATACCCATTAGCGGCCATGCGCGGGTTCCAGCATTTTCACCGGTCTCTTCGGGCGTTTTTCCCGGCGTTCGTCACCGGAAGTTTTCCCCTCTTTTCCCTTATCGCTTACCCGGATCAAAAAGGCGGCCAGTACGCCAACTGCCAGCGTAAAGCAGGCGATGGAGATAAACATGCCAAGCCGGGACCATTCCATCAGCCAGCCGAAAAGCGGCGGACCAATCGCCACGCCGAAAAACCGGACGGAGCCATAAAGCGAAGTCACAAACCCCCGGCGTTCCTTACCCACCGCTCCGGTGATAAAGCTGTTGATGCATGGCAGAACCAGCCCAGTTCCCAGACTGCTGACCGCCAGCACCGAGATGAACAGCGTCAGGTTGCTGATCAAAGACAGCGAAGCATAAGATGCGGTAATCAGCGCAAAGCCCAGCACAATCAGCTTTTTCATCCGGTGCTGATCCTTCCCGATTTTACTGCCAGTGATGTAAGAAGTTGTACACATGACCAGCAGCGGGATCGCCAAGACCAGCCCTTTCATTACCCCCGTCACGTTATACTGCTTCTCCAGCGTCTCCGACAGGAAAAACAGGATGCCAAACAGCGTAAACAGACAAGTTGCCCCCGCCAGATAGGCAGTAAACAGCCATCGTCCCTCCTGCTTGAACACTCCGAGAAGTCCTTTCGCGTATTGCTTCAACGCGGGGGGATCCTCCGTTTTTTTCTTTTCCTTAATGAAGACCCAGGTCAAAATGATCGACACCAGCACAACAAGCGGAAAAGCAAAAAACACGCCATACCACACCAGCAGCGCAATCAGCGAGCCGAGAATCGGCGACATTACCTTGCCGAAGCCATTCGAGGCCTCAACCAGGCCTAAAACCCGGCTCTCCTCGCTTCCTTTAAACAAGTCGCCCGTTAACGCCATTGCAATTGGCGCGGTCCCCGCCGCCCCGATTCCCTGCAGCACCCTGCCCGCCAGAATCCACATATAGGCATTGGGTAACCAGGCGGCTGCAACGCCCGCCAGAATCCCCCCTGCTCCGTACAAAATCAACGCCGGAATAATGACGGCTTTACGCGAGAAACGGTCGGACAGATAACCCAATACCGGGATGCTGAACGCGGCTACCAGGGAGAACAGCGTAATCGTCAGGCTGCTCTGAAAAGAGGAAAGATGCAGTTCGGATTTCATCGTCGGCAGTACCGGGATCAGCATGGAATTGCCCAGTGTCATGATCAGCGGAATCGAGCCGATGGCGACAATGGTTTTGCCCGATGCTTGCGCACCGTGCGATGCGTCGGATGACATAGCAGCGCCACCTCCATCAAAATCAGTTTTCTCCCGTTAGATTGTCCCCGCTAAACCGCGGCTATTCAGCGGTTGCAGGTTCCGATTCCCAACATGGTTTGGATGAATTTGGAGGTAAATAAATTGGTTGCCCCGGGTACTCTAATTCCTACAACCAAGAGTGAGGAAGGAATGTACTGATGAAGCTGTTTATCGAGCACATCTTAGACGAAATCGAACAGATCGGATTGGGGCGCGGCCTCCGGTCCTCTCTGTCCGCCAACCAAAACGACGACAATTATGTTCGAGGCGTGCTGCAGTGGTTTGATGATAGCTACGACATTCACTACGTCATCCTCTTCAGCTATCCGGAAGAGCACCCGTGCCTGAATTATGTGTTTTGGGTGCTGGACCGGGAGGGGAATCAGACCGTCATAGAGCAGGACGGCTCCAAAGAAAAAATGATGGACATTGTGAAAGAGAAGGCGCTTAGGGAAATAAACGTCAATCTGGCTAAGGGGGAAGAAATCCGGCAGCTTTTCGCAGTACTCGAACGGCTCCCAGTTCGGCCGGATGTGCAGAAGGAGTTTTCTTAAATGAACTTCTTCAAGTGAAGCCCAAAAAACCCGGCTTTATCAGCCGGGCTCAAGTAAGCCAAGTTTCAGGCAGGACTCGACGGACAGCCGCTTGGACTCCCCTCCAAAACGCACCTCCACCCGGTCGCCTTCAACGCCAACGATCTCGCCCGGGCCAAACGCCCGGTGCCGGACGGCCAGGCCGGGGGTCAGCCCGTCGCGCCGGACGATGCTTCCCGGCCGCGGCGCAACCGCCGCAGCGGCAGGGGACGTCACAGTGACTGCAGCCGGGCCGCGATGTGACCCAGCTGCAGAGATGGCGGTCCGATGCCCGGACACGCCAGCCGCCGTTCCTCCCGGCCGTGCGTTCCCCCCGCCCGTCCGGCTGGCGGACTCTCCGCCTGCTCGTCCCGTCCTTCCGGCAGGGCCTCCCGCCCCTCCGCTGCTCCGTCTCCCGATGGGGACGGCTGTCCGCCGCTCTGCCCTGTCCGCTGCCGCCGCTTCGCGGATCGCTGCCGCAGCGGCAGGGTCGGCAATCTCCCGCACCGCCGTCACAAACGGCGATTCGGCGGCGGGCTCCCCGTCCCGCTCCTTGTAGACGACCAGCTCCAGCCGCCGCTTGGCCCGGGTCATCCCGACGTAGAACAGCCGGACGGCTTCTTCCATCGCTTCCCCTTCCCCGCCCGTCTGCCGCTTGGCATCCTCGGATGAGGGGATAATCCCGTCGACCAGATCAATCATGTACACCCGGTCGAATTCCAGGCCTTTTGCGCTGTGGAAGGTGGAGAACGTCACCGCCTGTTCTCCCTTCCGGCGCTTTGCGGTCTTCAGCAGAGCCTCCAGGTATTTCAGCCGGTTCGCAAAATCCTCCATCGTCTCCAGCCCGTCCGCAATCTCTTCGAGCGTGTTCAAAATCCCGATCAGCGCCTCCTTGCGGAAACCCATGCGGTCGCTCATTTTTTCCAGCGCCTTCTCGTACCCGAGGCGGCCGCGGATTACCCGGATCGCCTGCAGCGGAGGCATTCCCTTCATCTGCCGGAATGTATCTCTGGCCGTTTCCAGCAGCTTGACCTGATAATCGCGCAGCTCTACATGGTTCAGCAGGTTATCGAACACCGACTCGTCGTTCCGGATATGCATCAAAGCCGCCATCTGCTGCCGGCTGATGTAGCCGGTCAGTTTGAGGTGGATTTTTTCCAGCAGGTCAGGACGTTTGTCCGTAAAAGTCATCCGCATAAAATTCAGCACATCTTCAATCACCCAATGCGAAAAAAAACGGTTATCCGCATCCTTCATATAAAAGGGAATTCCCGCGCGGTCGAACTCGTTAATCAGTGCAATGGACGAGGCATTATTCCGGTACAGCACGGCCGCTTCGCCCGGCTTGTCCAGTCCGCCAATTTCCCTGGCCAAATATTTGGCCTGAAACCGGTAGTTCGCCAGACTGCGGAACACGATGGGCTGATCTTCCCGGTTGCGGGTGAACATGTTTTTGTCGTACCGGTTCGCGTTGCGTTTGATAAACCGGTTGGCTGTATTGACGATGCTCGGCGTGGACCGGTAGTTCTGCTCCATAAAAAGGACGGCGGCTTCCGGATAAGCGCTGCGAAAATCCAGCAAATACGCAGGCTCCGCCCCGCGCCAGCTGTAGATGGACTGGTCGTCGTCGGCAACCACGCACAGGTTTCCGTGGCGGCGGACCAGCTTGGCAATCAGCTCATGCTGCACAAGGGAAGTGTCCTGGCTTTCATCGGCCAGAATGTAGTCGTAGCGGCGCGAATATTTGTTCAGCAGGACCGGCTCCCGGCCCAGCGCATCGTTTGCGGCGGTAAGCATATCGTCAAAATCAAGCAGCAGCGAATCGTGGCCGGTCCGTTTGAACCTTTCGTATTCCTCCAACACGCGGTCCGCTTCGGGCACATCGGTCTTTACCTCGGACCACCGGGCGGGGGGAACCATTTTATTTTTGATATAGCTGATGTAGGTCGTCAGCTCATCCATCTGCTCGTCGGTGATCTGCTGGCCGGCCACTTGATGGTACAGCGTGCGCAAAATGATTTTTTTGTGAAGCGGAAGGGTTTCTCCCGCCTCGTCTTCCTTCACATCGCCTTCGATGATCCGGAAGGGGGTTCTTGTCCGGATATAGTAATCGCGCGTAATCTCAAACGCCAGACTGTGAATCGTCGAAAAAGACACCGGCACAAGCTCCGGAAACAAACGGGCAAACCGCTCTTTCATATCGGCCGCCGCCGCCCGGCTGAAGGTCACCGCCTTGATCCGGGACGGATCGACTCTCCGCTCTTCAATTAAATAACCGATGCGCATGATCATCGTGGTTGTTTTGCCCGACCCCGGCGAAGCAAGCAGCAGCAAAGGGCCTTCGGTCCGTACGACCGTTTCCCGCTGAACCTCGTTCAGCTTCACCCCGCTTGCCGCCTCATGCCGGGCAAAAAAGCGTTCCTGCCGCTCCATTTGCAACTTCCCTCTTTCTCCACCAGTTCAAAAAGCACGTCTTACGATCATACCACGATTTAGGCGGCTGGTTCACCTGTCCGGGTATCTAAATTTTGCTCCTTATATATTATTGAGGAACTTACTTCATACTAAACAGTAAGTCTCATTTTAATGGCGGTTGGGATTGCAATCATTGTTATCTCAAAATTTTACAAACTCAACTTTCGCAGCTAGAAAAATGGCTTAGACTCTTGAGTGAGCAAGAAAAATTCAATAAATTTACTTGTATGGACAAAAACACCTCACTTGTTAGGGATCATGGTAGTGCGACCAACCATGCCAACAAGAAAGGTGCGTAACTCTATGCTACAGCAACATTCCCTATCTGAACACAGTCCCGATTTTCCAAAATTCAGAAACCTTTTGGAAGCCCTTTGGAGGCCCTTTGAAGCAGCTCGACATGTTCTCCCCTATGACTTTCATACGGACTCAGAGGACCCTATTTGCTGATTATTCCGTGTTTTGGCAAAGAGACGGACTCAGATTCACTTATTTACGCGGAGGGTCCATCGTTTGGATGTTTTCGGTACGAATAACGGATCTGGAGTCCGCAAGGTAACCGAAAAGCCCAGGAATTTCAGTAATAACGTCCTCTGGGTCCGGAAAGACCTACGTATCGCGTACTGCAGTAATCCGCGGTGGGTGTGTCCCTGGAGAGGATTCGTTCCAGTTCGTTCAACGACAACAGCGGCAGTCGAAGACATTGTTCATCAAGTCTTGGTGCACGCTGCTTTTATTAACCCAACTTTCGCAGCCTAAGATCGGAGCTCAGCCTGAGATCGGCAGCGCAATCTAAGATCGGCAATGCAACCTGAGATCGGAAGCGCAACCTGAGATCGGCAGATACGCCTTGAGATCACTGGGCAAACCGGAGATCCAGTGCTGGAGTTGACTTTGAATCAGGGTGGAGCATTTCTTCCCAACCTGAGTCGCGCAATTTCGTTCAGCCGTTCTATGCGTTGCGCCAAGGCAACTGCCCGATCTAGGGTGCTAACTTCATCGCACAGTAATACTAGCACGCTGAGCGTGCGTTCGCCGCGGGCGAAGCGGTGTTTTTCTATTTTTTTCAAGACGATTACTTTATTGCGGTTACATCCACGCCAGGACTGGAGCTAAGCTGATTTTCGCTCTGCGAAAGTTGAGTTACAAGAAAAAAGAAGCCAGGACTAAGCCGGAAAGGCTAGGAGAAGTCTGGCTTCTTTTCTTGTTTACTTTTTCATGCCTGTCTTCTACTGCTGCATTCAAGCGCAATCACCCTGGAGTCTATTCCATAGGCCAGCGGTAACTACCGGATAAAAAATCACATTAAAACCTCCACCCGGACCGTGCTTCCGGCCGGATATGCCGGAACCACCCGGCCCTCGATTGGCTGACCGTCCACGCGGATTTCGCGAACGCCTTTGAAAACGCCGCTTTCGTTCTTCACCGAGATTTCATAATCGCTGCCCCGGAACCGCCGCTTGACGGAGAAGCTGTCCCACTCCTGCGGGATGCACGGGTCGATCGACAATCCTTCCAGCACCGGTTTGACGCCCATAATATACTGCGTCGCCGCAACATACATCCAGGCAGCCGTGCCGCTCAGCCAGGACACATTCGCAAGTCCAAACTTGTCGGATTCCGGGCCAAACAGGTTGGAGGCGTAAACATATGGCTCCGCCTTATACCGCCACAGGCCTGCCCGCTCCATCGCCACGTTCGGAATCAGCTGGCGGTAATATTTATAAGCGCGGTCGCCCCGGCCCAGCATACATTCGGCGATAATCGCCCAGGTGTTGGCGTGGCAGAATACCGCGCCGTTTTCGCCGGTGCCCTTATTGTAGTTGGTCAGCGGATCGGCCGGGTCTGGGAACGTGGTGATGGACGGATGCAGCTTTTTGATTCCAAGTTCCGTGTCAAGAATGTCATGGACGCTGTCCATCGCCACACGGCCTTTTTCCTCGTCCGCCATTCCTGACAAGGTGGCCCAGGTTTGGGCATTCAGCCAGATTTTCGCCTCGTCATGCTCGTCTGTTCCCAGGAAACGTCCGTCGTCCATAACGGCGCGGCGGAACCAGCGTCCGTCCCAGCCCAGCGTATTGACCAGCTGCTTCTGTTCCTCGTACATCCGGTCGTAGCCTTCGATATGTTCGGGATATCCGGCCAAATCTGCCAGATCACGCATCCGCCGCAGCACTGTGCCGAGCTGCATCGCCGTCCAAATGCTTTCGCCTTTGCCCTGACGGCATACGCGGAACAGCTGATCGTTCCAGTCCGAACGCAGCATCAGCGGGAAGCCGTTGGGCCCAAGCTTGCTTGCGGTAAAATCAATCGCCCGCTTCAAATGCTCGTAAACCGTCCCTTCCCCGCCGTCATAAAACGGTACAGTTTCCTGGAGAAGCGATGCGTCTCCTGTTTCGGCAATCCAGTCCCATACCGCAAGCGCGGTCCACAAATGGTCGTCCGAATGGATGCTTGTTACCGGGTCCCAGCCCTCCACCGGGAAAAAATAATGGTTCACATGACCGTCCCCGTACTGCTGGCCAAGAAGCAGCTTGATTTTGTCCCTGGCCGCCTCCGTGTCGAAGGGAATGACAGCAAGAATATCCTGCGACGTATCGCGGTAGCCGACGCCCCGGAACGTGCCGGTGGCATAAAACGAAATGTTCCGGGAAAACAGGAAATTCCGGTGCGACTGATACGGATTCCAGATGTTGATCATCCGCTCCGCCTCCCGGTCGGGCAGCTCGCAGCTCCAGGCATCCAAATAATGCTGCCAATTGGCGCCCAGCGCTGCAAATGAACGGCTGACAAAATCCGGTTCACGCGACCGCTGGACCGCTTGCACAATTTCTTCTTCATCCATGGCGGTGCCCAGGAAAACGTTGATCGTGCGGGTCTCGCCGGGCTGCAGCTCGATCTTGAACTGCAGGGCGCCGCACGGGTCTCCGCCCATCAAGGTGGAGCCGGTGCAGCCGCCGTGTTCAATCGCCGCGGGATTGGATTCGCTGCGGTAGCTGCCGATGAATTCCTCGCGGTCGCCGTCGTAAGAATAAAGCGGTGTATCGGCCGCAAAATAGACAAGCGGCGTTTCCCACGGCTTCGGCTGGTTTTCCACGCCGTATTTGTAGATCAACGCTCCGGTTTCGTGGTACTGCACTGACACCTGGTGTTTGTTGTAGCACTGCCACTGCAGCTCCCGCATAAACTCCATCATGCCGAATTCGGCATAAGCGTAAACATTCAAGCGTCTTGTCTCACTGCCGGTATTGGTCAAAGTCAGATTCCAGATCAGCGAATTTTCATAGGGTCCGACAAAATACACTGTTTTCGCCGCCACATCCTCTCTCGCCGCTTCAAAACGGGTGTAGCCCATGCCGTGCGCGCTTTTCCATTGTTCCGGCTTCGTGAACGCCGGCTCATAAGTCGGATTCCAGTAGCTGCCGGTATCGGCATTTTGGATGTACAGATAAGGACCCGAGCGGTCGGTCGGCAGGTGGAAAAAGCGGTAGCGTGTAATCCGCCAGATCTGCGGCGATTTATAAAACGCAACGCCGCCGCCCGCATGGGAGAGCATCGTGTGGAAGGTGCCGTTGGACAGATAGTTCATCCATGGCGTTGGCATATCATGACGGTAAAACTCCACTTCCTTCGCTTCATCGCGGAAAGCAAAAAAATCACTTAAATTATGGTCCTTTGCCGGGGCTTTGCTGCCCGGATCTGCTGGCGTATGCAGTGGGGTCATGGGTTAAATCACTCCTTGTGTGTGTATTGGTGTCAGCGGCTGAATTTTCTGCTGCTTGGGCGATACTGCCCCGGATTCCTTCGGACGGCGTTACTTGCATATGAGCGGCATAGCCTCACTGCCTAAAGCACTGTGGAGCCGTCTCTGCCCGGAAGTCTGCCGCCCAAGCCTCCCAGCGCGAACGGCAGTGCCGGTTATTTCGGTTCAACCTCGTCCATCGTCATCCGATAGCTCAAATCGTTCATGTAGGTGCCGTCCGGATTCATAAACACCATGCCGAGAGACAGGTCCTCTTCCCCGCTCTGGACGATGACGATCAGGCGGTTCACGCCTGTCCGCAGCCGGAAGCCCGCCTCGGGTTCGCCCACAAGCTTCCCGTTGATGTAGACGGCATACGGCCGGCCGGTCAAAATGCGGAGCTGGGCCTCACGTCCTTGTCCGTCGACGTTGAGGTTCCTTTCCATGGCGCTTTCCGTAGTGCCTTCGCCGCCCGCTTCCCGCGGAACGTGCACAAAGCAGCTGAAGAACCACGGCTGACCGCCGGGCGACGGGATGTGGAATTTGCCGTCAGCAGGACCCCGCTCTTTTTTCTTCATCCAGCCGTACAGGCCTTCTCCCAGATTGTTAAGCGAGAACTCGGGATCAGTGTAATACGCCTTCATTTCCTCGTAGGCGACATGTGGCGGACAGGGCAGCGCCATTACCGCTTCCACGGCCCATTCGGCATCGCCCTTCTGGCGCTCCAATAACCCGTCATGGAACGCCGCGCCCAGATTGGCGAGCAGCCGGCTGTAGAGCCGGACGCTTTTGGCGCTGTCCGGCACGGTCAGGATTTGCGAACAAATCACCGTTCCCGCTCCGGCGGCGGTCTGAATGACATAGTCCCCGGGCGTCCGGGCTTTGTCCTTGTTCAGCTCAACCAGCGCAATCCGGCTGTATTCCGCTGTCCGGAGGTGCACAAAATAATCCTTCCATGCGGTCCCTTCAATGCTCCGGCACAAGACATCCGCTCCCGGCACGGAGATGCGGTTCAGCGCCAGCGGCCGGTTGACCACCTCACGCGGGGACAAATGCACCTTGTCGAACCCGAACAGATCAACCGGACTAAAGCCGCCCACTGCTTCAAAACGATCGTCCGCCTCCAGCTGATACGTCTCCTGCGGCCGGATTTCCGTCTCCCGGCCAAGCAGCGCGGCAAGCTCCTGTTCCTGCCCGGGCTCGGCTGGCAATACAACTACGTGACCGCCGCGCTCCGCGAACCGGCGCGCCGCTGCGGCCGCTTCCGTCGTCTCCAGCACGGAAGGTTCAACGATCAGCAGCCCGTAAGCTTCCTGCGGTACATCCGCACCGGGATGCAGCGGGTCAAAAACGAGCGCAAGCTGTCCGAGGAACGCTGCTGCGGCGCTGTCCTCGCGGACCCAGGCCGCGGTTTTAACCGGCGGCTTCGCTTCAGCCTGCCCCGCATAACTCAGCAGATTACGCAGCAGGAGACAGGCCTGGGGCACCCGGTCCATGTTGGACATGATGTCCAGCTGGCAGGCGAGGAACCGGCCTTCGCCGTTCTTGTATTCGAGCATCGGAGACCACAGGTCCCCCCCGTCGCCGAAGTCGCCTTCGCTGCATTCCAGCAGCAGCCGGAAATCGCCGGTCTCCGGCTTTTCGAATGCCGCCTGGATGATTGGCAGCGGACCGTTTTCCGTAATTGCTTCGTGCCAGAACATCAGGTCGTCATCGCCGAGGCCTGCAAGTGCCGGATGCGTGTAGCTGCCCCCATGGGCCCGGAAGAAGCCGCGCCGGGTAAGCTTCAGGTCGCCGATCGACAAGTGGCGCTGCTCCAGCAGCAGCAGCTTCGCACCCTTGCGCAGGGCAGCCTTCAGCGCCTGCTCCAGCCCGCCGTCCGGGTCTTCCTGCCCGCTGCCGACGATCAGCAAAACATCCGGCTGCAGCCCTGGCAGTTCTTCCGCCTTGATCCGCCCGCAAGCCGGGAGGAAACGGCGAATCCGCTCATATTCGTTATCCGTCCCAAGGTAAACCGAACGGCGGCCGATTTCGACCGTCTGGCTTTTCAGGCCTGCCGGGTACAGCCGGTAGGCCAGCTCCAGTCGGTGAACCTCTGCGCCGTCATGGTACAGGACGGCCGTAAACGACGCTTCCCCTTGCCCCTGTACCTGCTCCGGCGTCCAGGTCACGCCGATCAGCCGGCGGTCCGCCGGCGCCTGCCGAAACGCAAAGGTCTCGTCGTGCACGGCCCGGCCATTTTGCTCAATCCGGATCTGGACTTTGACGTCCCGGTCCAACAGCGTGTCGTTGTAGACATCGAAGCTGCGGCGGATCGGCTCATCATCGTAAAAAGACCGGTTGTACTCCGCAGCCAGAATCGTCGCGGGTTTAAAGGCGGCCGCCAGGATATCCCATGCCGGATTTTTGCGGTAAGCCGGATACCCGGCCGGCAGCAGACCGTTGTTCAGCGACAGCGAGTAGGCCGGAATCCGTTTGGGCTTCACGCCAGGCGTCTGGAGGTCACCCTGCGGCAGTTCGATGTCCCGCTCCGGCATCGCCCGCATGAAATAATGGGCGAAGTTAAATGTAGATAATCCGCTGACGCCTTCACGCCTTGCGTGCTCCACGAATAAACGCTCTTTTTCAGCAAGCCCTTTCACCGCTTCATCCGTGTGGCGGTATGCCGCAAGTCCAACGTACATACTGCTGTTCTGCGGGCAAATATACCACCAGCCTCCATGTTCTCCGAAGGTCAGCGGCACGCTGCGGTCCCATTGTCCAATGGTGCCGTCAATGTTGTAGTGCCTGCTCTCCACCTCCGTCAGCGCCTTCGGCAGCAGCCGGTTATCGCCTTCGACGATCATTGGCCGGGTCGGGTCCAGCTTCCGGATAATCTCCATAAACTCCGGAATATACTGCTTGTAGCCGTCCCGTCCGTCCACCCAGCGCATTTCATTTTGAATGCTCCACATGATGACGGACGGATGGTTTTTGTCCCGGACCACAAGCCGGCGGATATGCGCGCGGCAGTTCGCGATGTAGTCGGGGTGGTCGGCCTGCATGGTTTTTCCGGACCCGTAAATGGCCGTCTCATCGACAATCAGCATGCCTTCTTCGTCCGCGATGGACACGTAATAGGCAGGATACGGCTCGGCATGGAGCCGGATGCTGTTCACCCCGGCTTCCTTGCACATCCGGTACCAGGTGCGGACATACGCCTCCGTCTGCTGGGCGCCGCCCTGAAAATGCCACGAATCGCCGCGCAGATTCACGGGAATGCCGTTCAGCATGAAGCGGGGGCCTTCGCTCCAGATTTCCCGGAAGCCAAACCGCTCTTCCTTCCGGTCAATTAGGGTTTCCCCGGCATACAGCTCAAGCTCCGCCATATACAGCTCGGGGGAGTCGGGGCTCCACAGCTTGGCGTTATCCCATTCCAGCCGGAAGGCTGCCGCCCAGGCCGGGCCGTCCTGTATGTTCTCGCATAGTCTAGGCAGGCCTTCGGCTGCCGCCATCTCAGCTGTTTCCGCCTGCATGACCGTCTCACCGGTAGAGCAGGAGCGAATCTTCAGCGTCAGGCGGAGCGGTGCGGCCGTGCCGGGTGCTCCAGGTTCTAACGTTTCCGGTGTCCGCGGAGCTCCTGCCACTCCCGTTATTCCCGGGGCTCCACTAGCTCCCGAAGTTTCCGGTGTTCGCAACGTTCCCTGCACCCGTGCAGTATCCGTTACCGCCGGCACTTCCTCCAGCTCTGCAATGCCCGGTCCTGTTGCTCCTCCCCGCAGCCCCTCGTCCTCCACGCTGCCGATCACCGCATCCACTTCCAGCCGTCCGCCGCGAACCAGGGTGCGGATGGTGACGTCTTCGATCGCGGTTTTGGGGTAGCTCTCCAGGAACGCATCCTGCCAGATCCCCCGGCAGATGTAGCTGTACCAGGAGCCGGTCAGGCCGGTGACCTTCTTTTGGCCGGACGGAATCAAAGTTTTGTCGAAGCTGCCGCACACGACATGCAGATGATGTTCTTCCCCCGGCCGCACCAGAGCGGTAATATCCAGCCGCAGCGGCAGGTAGCCGTCCTCCCAAATCGCGGCCGCCTTACGGTCCACGTAAACGGCCGCTTTTTGCATAATACCGTCCAGCCGCAGCACAATACGCCGGCCCTTCATCTCCACCGGCACCCGGAAAGTGCGGTGCAGCACGCCCGCTTCGGCGGCCTCCCATTCCCGCGGATACCCGTACAGGTCCATTGGACGGTAGCCGTGCTCCGGCACCTCCCCGAACAATCGGCCCGGCTCAGGTTCGTAAGCTCCCCTCCAACTGGACGGGACCTGGACTTTGCGCGGTTCGTAGACGAGCTTCTCAGGCAGCCGCCGGCAGACGGGCTGATCGTAAATCGGCATGAAATCCCACTCGCCATTGAGGCATAGTTGCATCCGTGTCATCTTTTTGATTCCTCCTGTTTAGATTGAGGGGAACGCAGCTCCAGGATGGGTGACAATCTCAGCCAGATCTCCTCCCCTTCGGGCACGCCTTCCCATTTGCTGAAATGCGGATCCATTACGCCGGCCCAGTCGTCAGGTCTCAGCGAAGTGTTCAATAAGCCTTTATAGGGAGCAGGTTCCCGGGTTGCGGGGGTTTCAGAATAAAAAAACAGCAGATTTTCATGCAGCCCGATGATCCCGTATTTATCCCCGTCTCCAGGACGTTCTTCCTGATATTGATAGTGGTAATACACGTAGCTCGCCACCTGGTCCGGCTTGAGAAGCGCAATCCGGCCGTATCCCACCGCTCCGTTGTGTATACGCTTCCAATGTTCCCGCGAAACGGGCCGCTGGTAATGAAAAATATCCATCATAGGCGCCCACAGCCGCGGTGCTCCTGTCCCGGGCCAAGGCAGCAGCACTTGCTCCGCGCCGGGAAACAGCTCCTCGGGCCGCGCCTTGTCCCCTTCGCATTCGTAATACAAAAACAGACTCCGGTCACAGCCGAATAAACCGAGCACCGTGACGGCCCGCTGTTCCGCTACCGTTTCCGCCCGGTCTCTCACTGAGCGAAAAAACGTCTCTGCCTCTACCCCTTCGGCACATTCGGCCCGGTATAAACAACGATGCATCTATCGCACCTCCTCGTTCACTTTCCTTCTCCTTCGTCCTCTTTATGTTACCGGAAGAACGTATCCGATTCCTTGACGATCGGGACCTTCTTTAGCATTATAACGACGTGGGGTTTACCTGACACTTAGGACCGGCGGTCATTCGGTGAGAGCCCGCAGCAGACATCCTCCTGCCCTTCTGCGCTCAAAGCAGGTTGAAAACGAATCAGGAAGCTGAGAAGATAGATAATTGAACCGGATTTTTTGGCGCTAGCGGGCTGATCAGCCAATTTTTTCAATTCGTCCAAATTCAACAAATTAACTAAATCGGCCAACTCTGCCAAGTTAACCAAACAGCAAACAACAAGGAATAATCCTGCCGCTTAATCACCCTATACCAACCTTGGGAGGCATTTTGATGAGAAAGTATCTGCTGGAAGAAAGTGAATATAATACCCAACCCCCTCTTACCAAACAGATGATCGAACACGCGGAAAAGACTCTGAAGGTATCGCTGCCGGCATCTTATCTTGAACTGTTGTCCACGCAGTATAACGGGGGCAATCTTCGATTTGACGGCTTCCTTGACGACGATGAAGGTCAATACACAATAAATGAAATTGAAGGGATCGGTGAAGAAACCGGAGGGATTTTGAACAGCCTGGAAACCGCGGAGGAATGGGAACTGCCGGAAGCCCTGCTTCCTTTTGGCGGGGACGGTTTTGATCTGTACTGCTTTGATTACCGCGAGTGCGGTCCTCACGGCGAACCTCCCATCATCCATTTGAATACGGAAGAATTTATGGTGTCCCGCCTTGCCGGTAATTTTGAAGAATTTACGGACAGGCTGTTTAGCAGCTACGATAACTATGTATTTGGTTTTGAACATGTGGCCGATGATGATCGCGCACTGATGGACAAGCTGGAAACAGTTCTGAACTGTACCTTTAAGAAAAAGGAATCCCGGGCAAAAAACGGCATTTTTGTATCCAGAAAGGCTGTTCATCCGGTATGGACGGACCGGTGCGGAGACCTTTCCAAGCTGCTTCTGTATGAAAACATCCGAACCGGAAACAGGGATTATCCGGAATATCCCGAATGCAACTGGTACATGATCGCGATGATCAAAAAAGATTTGTACGACACGCTCTTTGGCCTCCTGCAGGATGGACTGCCTTACAAAACCGTGCTGATCCATAAACCTCCGGCAATAATTTGGGGCTGATTGGAATATTCCTTTGGAAAAAATGCAGTCGTGACGAGAGGCCCAGTGGCCGTTAATCCGTCCTGAATCAGCACTTTGTTTATACAAAAACAGCGGCAGCTTCAGAACCTTAATTGCTCTGGTTCCAAGCTGCCGCTGCTTCAATTTTTTTCCCAGTTACTGATGAATTGGTTAGCTCGTATTTATGTGGTCTATGCGGATTTATGCCAACCATGCAAAGTTTGATCCCGGCTGCTCCCGGCCAGGACAGACCTGGACGTAAGATATCACTGACGATCCCCAATACCATTTACCGCCCGGAACTCGTGCTCCAGAATGCTCATGGTGATGGAGTCATGATACGCATGATTATAAAAAAGCGCCTCCCGCTGAATGCCCTCCCGCTTAAACCCGAGTTTCTCATACACATGAATCGCACGGGAGTTGTAGTCGAATACGTTCAGTTCAATCCGGTGCATATTCAGAATGCCGAAGCCGTAATCCAGCATCAGCCTTATCGCTTCGGAACCATATCCTTTTCCTGTCTGCGCCTGCGAATTGATGGCGACCCGGATATTGCAGTTCCGGTTATAGACGTCGATGTCCTGGAGCGCGATGTCGCCAATCAATTCATCGTTGTCCCGCAATGCAATCAGGAGCAGCACACTGGAATCATCCTGGCTTTTTCGTTCGATATACGCGGCTATACTTTCTTTGGTGTACTGCCGCTGCGTGCCTGTCAGCTTTCGTGTCTCGGAATCATACAGGCTGTGGTAATACCACTCTGTATCCTCCGCGCCAATCGGGCGCAAATAGACCTTTTGTCCTTCCAAAAATCTGGCGTATTTCATGCCCTTCACCCTTTTCAAATTCTTTGTCCACCCCAATATAACAGGTTACTGTATACTACAAAATATACAAATTAGTTTAAAATAAAAGGACAGTTATTCATCCACAGTACCCGCGGAGGAACTATGTATACTTTTTCAGATTCAGTTTTGCCTACCTCTTCAGGGGCCCGCAGAAGCTACCGTTACATGGAAATTTACGAAAACATCAAGCAGGAGATCATCAGCGGAGTGATGGCGGAGAACAGCCGGCTGCCTTCCATCCGCAAGCTTGCCGAGTTTTTGGCGGTGAGCGCCACACCCGTTGAGCTCGCCTATCAGCAGCTGATTGCGGAAGGGTTCGTCGAGAGCCGGCCAAGAAAAGGTTATTATGTCGCTAAACTGCCGGAGCCTTATGGAACGCTTGGCGGAGGAAATGTGCAGCGTGAAGCGGAAGCCAGCGGACAAAGCGCAGAATGGAGCCGCGGGCAGGGCGCCGTGCAAAACAACGAGCCGGCCACAGGACGAAGCGCAGAACAAAACGCCGGGCCGACCGCGAGACAGGACACTGGCGAGGTCAATTGGCTGGGTGCCGGACAGACTGCCAGGCTGAGCGCCAGGCAAAGCGCCGGACAGACTTCCGGGCCGAGCGCCGTGCAAACCGCCGGACAAACCGCCAGCCGAAGCCAAGCCCAGAGTGCCGAGGCCAAGCCCGCTCCGCAGCCTGCCCGGGAATATACATACGATTTTCACCTATCCAAAAACGACTTCAGCCTTTTCCCCTTCTCCGTCTGGAAAAAACTGCACCATCAGCTGTTCCGGCCTGAAAATGCGGACCTGCTGTTTTATGGCGAAGCTCAAGGGGAGCTTGGGCTGCGGACAGAGGTTGCCGGTTACCTTCGTCAGTTTCGCGGTGTCGTCTGTGACCCCTCGCGGATTGTCATAGCCGCCGAACAGCATGTCCTGGTCCACCACCTTGCGCTGCTGCTGCAAACGCACACCGATTGCATCGCGTTCGAGGATCCCGGCTACCGGATTATTCCGGCTACATTCCGGGCAGCGGGTTACCGGGCCCAACCCGTTGCCCTGGACGAAAACGGGCTTCGCCCCGATCTGCTCCGGCACAGCGCCGCCCGGGTGGTCAGCGTCTCGCCCTCTCACCAGTTCCCGATGGGCATGGTGATGCCGGTCGGACGCAGACTGGAGCTGCTTGAATGGGCCAAGGCGGTGGACGGCTACATCCTCGAAGATGATTACGGCGGCGAATTCCGTTACCAGGGCAGGCCGATTCCCTCGCTGCAGGGGCTAGTCCCGAATCACCATGTCATCTATCTGGGCGGTTTTTCCCAAGTGCTTGCCCCGGACTTTTGCATCCACTATATGGTGCTGCCCGAGCGGCTGGCCGTCCGCTATCATGACCTCCGGCGGGATCTGATGTTCGAAGCTTCCTCTTCCCGGACCCATCAGCGGGTGCTGGAGCGGTTTATCAAAGACGGGTATTTTGAGCGCCATGTCCGCAGAATGCGGAATCTCTACCGGAAAAAGAACCGGCAGCTGTGCGCCTCCATCGAACGGCATTTCGGGGAATACGCGGTGATCCGCGGAGACAGTGCAGGCCTGCATGTGGTGCTTCAGGTCTGCTCTTCTTTACCGGAAGCGTATCTACTAGGGTTGGCTCAGGAGGCGGGTATACGGGTCGCATCGGCTGCTTTTTTCTGGAACCCTCCCCCCGAAACCGTCCGCAAATCCTTTATGGTTGGTTTCAGCGGCATCCCGTTGGAGCGTATTGATGAGGGAATTGCGCTTTTGCAAAAGGTGTGGTCTCCGTATATGATGAAAGTGTTAGAATAAGCATTTATTCTATAATCATGTGGGGTGATTAAGTGATTAATCCAAGGGTCTTCTTCTATTAGTTGTGCCGTATTAATGGCTGCTAACAGCCAAAATCCAACCCGGCACAGCGGGGATGAAGATTTATAATCATGATCGTAAGTTAAAAAAAGAGCAGCGTTCAACCAAGAAACATAAAGACCCCAGAAGAGAAAAGCTGAGAGATTTTCGTAAAGGAATAAAAAGCGTTCATTACAACAAAGAAGGTACCACCTTTAGAAGATGGGATTACCGCAGATATAGAACCAGAATGAAACAGTTAATGCGTGAACAAAAATATGAATTATTACGCCAGTATCAAAAAACCAGCGGTTGGAATACATGGTAGTATTCAATAAAATTCAACAACCGGCAGCCGAGTTGGCTGCCGGTTTGCTGCTTGGCATCGCGCTGCCCCTTGAAGCTCTGCTGTCATAGCCCCCATTCCGCTGTCCTCCTTAACACTTTTCTGTCCGCCGCTTGACGCCCCCCTCCGCTTTTCGCATAATAATGCCATGACGAACAAACTGTATGCGCGCGATATCGGACTGGAGCCGGGGTTTACCTTCCGGATTCAAAAATGTCCGCTGACCCATGATTATTACGTCCACAGCCATGATTTTTCCGAGCTGGTGGTGATCCTGTCGGGACAAGCCGTCCACATCATTGAAGGGAGGGAATACCCGGTCGAAGCCGGCCAGGTTTTCTTGATTCACGGCGATGTCTCCCACGGCTACAAGGACGTGCACAATATCCAGTACGTCAATGTCATGTTCCAGCCCGAACAGCTGCTCCAGCTTCCCGAACTGCGGCTGCTGCCGGGCTTTCAGGCGCTTTTTTATATCGAACCCTTTTACCGTAAAGAGATGTATTACCAGGGCATGCTGTCGCTCTCTCCTCCGCAGCTCGCGGAGGTCACTCGTATGCTCGATGTCATTCTGGATGAACATGACCGTCAGCCGGACGGTTACCGGCTCATGATCCGTACGTATTTTACGGCGCTGGTCGGGATGCTCTCCCGGTATTACCAGGACAATAGCGGCAAATCGGAGAATAAGGCGATGCGGATCGCCGAGACGATTACGTTTATCGAGGAGCATTTTTTGCAGCCGATTACATTACAGGATATGGCGGACATGGCTTACCTGTCGACCCGGCAGTTTCTGCGCGTGTTCACCCGCAATTATCAGACGACCCCGATGGACTACGTGATCCGCAAACGGCTGGATTACTCCTGCACACTGCTGCGCAATCCGGAGCTGACGATCGCCCAGGTGGCCATGGACAGCGGGTTTCGGGACCAGAATTATTACACCCGGCAGTTTAAAAAGGTGTTCCTCTGTACCCCGTCAGCCTACCGGGCCAATCAGCTTGGCTCTTAGTCTAAAAATGACCGCACAAAAAAGCTGCTCCTCCGCCGTCTTATTGACGGCCGGGCGGGCAGCTTTTTATCATGTCAGCCTATGCGTCCAGCTCTTTTTGTGTCCGCCTATCCGTCCAACTCTTTTTGTGTCCGCCTATCCGTCCCGTTCTTTCCGGTATTCGCCCGGCGTCATGTTCTCCAGCCGCTTGAACACCCGAATAAACGACATCGGGTACAGGTAGCCCACCTTCTCGGCGACGCTCTGCACCGGCTCGTCGGTCTCACGCAGCAGCCGCTTTGCCTCCTCCATCCGCAGCCGGGCCAAGTAATCGACGAAATTCTCGCCAAGTTCCTCCTTAAAAATCCGGCTCAGCGTCTTCGTGTTCATCGCAAACGTCTCGCTGACATGCGTCAAAGAGAAGTCCGGATTGGCGTAATGCTCCGCCACGAACTCCCGGACCCGGTTGGCCAGATTGTAATGCTCCCGGTTCATCCGCAGCTCGCGGACACGCTCCTCCATCTCCCGCAGCGAATCCAGCAGCGGAGCGCGCAGCTCCTCAATCCATTCGAACGCCTCAGCGGAACGCGGGATGCCGCGCAGGCCGCCGCTGTCCCACACTTCCCGCAGCGGCTGAGGCAGCTCCTGCATCTCTTTTGCCAACTGGCTCTCCAGCAGCTGCAGCAGCCGGACGATATCTTCTTTGGAATACGAGCCCGAAGCCATCAGCGCAAACATCCGCTCCATCATCGGCTCCCAATCGGCATTGCCGAGCCGGTACAGCTGCGCTCCATCGCGGATGGCCTGCACGAGCACATCCATTCCTTCGGCTGGCGGGCGCACCGCATCCTCTGCCGCCGGGACATACACCCGGTTGGGTCCGTCTGTGATTTTGCGGTCCAGCGATTCCAGCGCTTGACGGTAGGAACCCGATAAGCCGCGCAGACCGCTTACCTGCCCGCCGAAGCCAAAGGTGACGGTAAATTTCACATGATCCTTCACCCAAACCCGCGCGCTTTCGGCCATAGCAAGCACTTTCCCGGGTACGGCCGGTCCGGTATATTCTCCTGCCGACCGGTACAGCAGGCCAAGCCGGCTTGGGCCCACCCATTCCGTCCACAGGGATTCGCCCTCCCGGTCCGCAATCTCCTCCATCACACTGCGCAGGGTGAACTTGAACAGCGACTGGTCGCGCGGCGAATACTCCGTCGTAAACGACTCATAAAAGTCAATCTCGACCACTCCCGCCACCGCCTGCTCGAATTCTCCGGACAACCCCATCCGCTGCGCTTCCCGCGTCCACTGCTCGGTGGAAATGTCCTCGCTGCTCTCCAGCAACTGTTTAAAAAAATGCGAACGCAGGTAGAGCATCCCTTCTTCCTGCTGCTTTTCGTAGCTGTTCGTTTGTTCGATCAGATTTTCCAGCGCATGCCCGATAAAAGAAAACTCATCGCCGTCCTTCGCCTGCGGCAGCCAGGCGGGGCTGTTTTTTTCGCCAAAGGTGTGAATCCGACTCATGACTTCGCCAAGCGGGCGGTAATGCCGGTGGCTGATGTAAGTCATGGCCGCAATTCCCCCGATAATCGCCACAAAACCAAGCAGCGCCCACAGGTTGGAAAAAGACGACAATAGCGAAAACATCCCCTGCCTTGCCATGCCGACCTGAACCGTCCATCCCGTGTAAGCCGAAGTAAGGCTGACCGCGCCCGGTGCGGGCCCCTCCGGGTCCGCGCAGGCCTCCGAACCGCCGAAGCTGCGCCCTTCCGCATCCTTCAGGCAGACTTCGGTGTTGGCCTGGTTCATATCCTGAATCAGCCCCTGCAGCGACTCTTTGCGCACATTAACCACAATGAGGCCCTGCTCTCCCGAAAAATAAGGCACCAGCTTCACCAGGGAAATCACCGATTTCGGCTGCTCCTCACCCGCGAACAAATGCAGGCCGCGTAATCCGCTCCACGCGTAAGGCGCAGTGCCGGGCATGGAGGCTTCAATAAACGCCTTGTCGCCAAAAACAGGCAGACTGGAAGAAAAGTGCTGCATGAGCACCTTCCCGTCCGCTTCCCGGTACAAATACACGGAGTCGATCATGGGCAGCGGCGACATGAAATCCAGCAGCACCTCGGTCACCCCGTAATCGCCGTAAGGATCATGTCCTCCCGGGCTGCTGAAATAACGCTCCACTTTATCGTTGAGCAGCAGGCTTTTGATCATCGGCGTTTCGATGTTCCGCAGCGTTGTATCGACGATTTGCATGACATTTTCCGCATAAACCTCGTTGGCCTGCGCGGTCTGCTTCTCGATCGTTTCATTCAGCGTCAGAAAAAACAAAATGATCAGGCAGAATACAACGGCGAACAAAATGGGCAGATAGGATAAGATCAAGCGGTAGAGCCATTTTTTGTGCATCGGATTCATCCCCTGTAAAGCCGGCAGCCGGTTCGTTGTTTGGTTCAGCGTCCGCATACGGAATGCGGCCCGCTCTCTCTTTACTATAGTAAGGCAGCATTTACAAAAACACACGGCCAGAATTTACGCCTTCCCCCCAGCCGTTAGGATGCCGAAAAAACAGCGGGAAAGCGCACATCCGCTATAGCGAAAGTGCGCCTGCCGCTTGCCTCCTTTTCAGCGTCCGGGCTCGCCGCCGCTCAAGCCGATTTCAGTGCTCGTATTGCGGGAGATCACTCCGAAATACCCTGCTTCGCCGATGGCCTTTTCCCCGGTGTCTAGGTAATTATAAACTTCTTTCCCGTCCACCTTGAAGATGAGCCGGACGCCGGCTTCCTCCTGGAACGCGCCCATCTGGATCCGGTGCTCTTGGCCGTACTTCAGCACCGTATTCGGAATCGGGCCGCCGCCGATGCTGGGCAGGCCGTCGATTTTGCCGTAAATGACGGTCCGGGCCCCGTTGTTGAACCGGTGCAGTTCAATCCCGTTAGTGCCGAAGACGGTCAAGTACATGCTGCCGACGTTGTACGCCTGCTCTTTGCTCTGATTGTTCAGCATCAGCGCGTACCAGCTGGTGGACGCCGGCACATCGTTGATTTTGTACGTAAAATCAAGCAGCTCATTCTGGTATTTGCGGTTCTGGTAAATCGCATGTCCGCCCGGCGCCATCAGCGTGATCCGGCCTTCGCCAACCTGCTTCACCGGATTGGCGTTAGCCGAGACGTACCAGCCGTCCGCATCGCTTAGCTCCTCATCCAGCGGATGATCGTTTTGGGTTGCCGTATTCCATACGATAATTTCGTACGTGCCTTCCGTCTCCGCGCCCAGATAGTCCGCCTTCATCGTCAAGGTCGCCGTTCCGGCTTCATGCGCCGTCAGTTTCCCGTCCGCGCTTACCGTCGCCACCCCGGGATCGCTGATTTCATAACGCACCGTTCCCGCGTCCAACTCTTCCCGCTCGCCGAACAGCGTCTGGCCGTACGGATGCAGCTGTAAGGTAGCGCCTTCCCGGGCGTAAGCCACATTGCCGTCATGCCCTTCCAGCTGAAGGTTGGCAAGCGTATCGCCGACAAGAACGTCGGTTTCCAGCGTACGCAGCACCGAACCATTCAGAATGCTTATGATCAGCTTGGTACGTCCCTGCTTGAGTCCGGTCAGCTTGCCTTTTTTGTCCACTTTGGCAATCGTGGGATCGGCTATCCAGTAATAAAATTCGCTGGTTTTCGTCTTCTGGATTTCATCTTTTCCGTTCCAGGCCGTGACGGCAGCTTTGCCTTTACCCTTGACCGCCAGCTTCACCTTATCTACGGTCCAGCGGCTGACTATACCCTCCTGCAGCTGCGCGAACTCCGGCTGGAGTCCGGCGCTGGCGATAATTTGCTTGGCCTCTTCGGGCCAATCGGCATCCGGCACCACCTTGTTATTCTCAAAAATTACGTTCTCCCCGCCATTATTCGTGATGCCGTCCGTCGTTGTATAGTTGTTCACGAACTCCACGTCGTGAATGGTCTTGACGTAAGCCATCGCCCAGCGCATAGCTGTATGCCACTGCGGCGCTTCTTTCAGGTCTATGACGTTGCGTTCGAACTTCCAGTACGTAGAGCCTTCGTCCGTGTACAGCACCGCGTTGCCGTCCATTTGATTGCGGACGTAGTTATTCCGCACGGCGTTTTTATTATCCGGGGTGCCACCCGTCGGGCCGAGACTGTAGAATGCCCCTCCGTCCCTTAATCCCATTCCCATCAGATCGTAAACAAGATTGTGCTCAATCTTCACGTTTTTGGTTGCGGCGTCAAACAGCTTATCCCAGCCGTAGCCGATATGCGTGCCGCTGTATGGCAGATTGTACATTTCATTATGCGTAATATCCATATCGACCGGGTACCCGGCAGACACGGCGGAAGCGGATTTGTAATCCACTCCGATGTCATGAATGACATTATTCAGCACATCGTTATTTTTCATCAGCAGCCGGTCGTCCTCAGGATGGTAAATGTCCCGCACGGAGGAATTGGGCTGGCCGACATTCAGCGCGCTGCCCGAAATATCGTAGAACCGGTTGCCCTGAACGTGACTGTTCTGCACGCCGTTTTGCATCCGGACCGCAGTAATACCCAGCTTGGTGAATTCGTTGTTTTTAAAATTGACCGTGTTGGCCAACTCCAGCATCAGCGCCGCAGGGGTTAGTTCATCGGGTGTGCCGGGATACCGCAAATGATTGTTTTGCGAATCCGAGTGGCCCCAATCGGTGCTTGGCCGCATCCAGGTCGTGTACGCAAACGTCAGGCCTTCAAAATTCAGATTGCGGACCGGCTTGTCGGCCGATTCCCCGTATACGGTCGCCAGTTGCTCCAGTTCCGGCGCGATGACTTCCGCTTTGGACAACTTCTCCCACGCGCGCGGCATGTAATACAGCATGCCTTCCTGCCGGTTGTAATACCACTCGCCCGGCTGGTCCAGCAGCTCGTAAGCATTCTCATAGTAGACCGGCAGCGTGGCCGAGGTCAGCCCCCGGTTCGCCACAGCGCTCCAGCCCGGTTCCTTCAGCTTAATCTGTGCCTTGCCGCCGCTTTCGGCGATGGACTCGATTTTCACACGGGAGTGGGTCCACAGATCATGGAACGACATCTCCATGTCTTCGATGTTGTTCCATCCCGCCAGCTGCGTATCATCCGACGTGTATCCCGCCGCGGTCTTCACCGCATTCGTCAGGCCGCCTTCGCTGCGGGCGCGGACCGCCCGCACACCGTCAACAAACAGCTGGCGCGTCTCCAGTTTGCCTACATTCGCCCGGTAGATGCCGCGCTCCTTGTCGTATTTTTTCCAGCCGGTAATTGTCCGTCCGCCGCTGATTACAGCCTGTTCCCCCGGATAACTCCGGTACGTGATAAAATACCCGTTGGTTCCCGAGTCTTCCGGCCCGAACTTCAGCGGCTCCGTCAGCGTATAAGTGCCTTTTCTGAGGTTTACGACAATGTCGGCCTCCATGTCCGCATTCAGCCGGCGGACCTCCTGCTGCGCCCGCCCGATGGTCTGGAATGGCGAGCTTTTGGTCCCTTTGTTCGTGTCTTTGCCTTTCGGCGAGACGTACAGCTCATGGCCTACGGTTCGCCCTACTACGGTGACGGGAATGTCCCTGCGGACTTTGCCGGTTTCATCGGTCACGTAAACAGTCGTTGTGCCCGGCGCGATACCCGTCAGCTCGCCGTATTCGTCCACCGTGGCGACTGCCGGATTCTCAGTGCCCCACTTTAGGCCGGTGTCCGTGTTGTCTTCGGGTGTTAACACCGCCTTCAGCAGGACCCGTGAGCCTGCCGGAACCGGGCGCTCTACCGGCTCCAGCGTGATATCGGTGATTGGAATCTCGTACACATAGACGCTTGTTGTAACGGAAGGAATTCCTTCATTCGGTTTCGCGGTGATGACCGCACTGCCGCCTTTCACCCCGGTAACAACGCCGACACCGTTCACCTTCGCCACCTTCTCGTCACTGCTCGCCCAGGCGGCGTTCTGCTCTGTGGCGTCTGCAGGCACAAATCCCAGCGGCAGCGGCATGCTCGCGCCTCTTCTTAATTCATAGCTCTCCTGCGAGAAATGGGCGCTTACCGCCGGAGTGTATCCGCTTACGCGAATGTCGTCGATGCCGAACCGGCCGACCGCATCCTTATAAAATCCCGTATAGAAGGCGTCCATCGGCCCGCCTTCGGCCATCGGTTCTTTGGTGAGCAGCCGCTGTCCGTCAATCGATACATCAAACGTATGGCTCTGCCCGTCAAGCGCCACCCGGATGTCGTGCCACTGCCCGGCCGCTACCGGAGCGAGCGCCGTCCAGGAACCGGCTCCTTTTTTCATATAGCTGATCTTTCCGCTGTAGATGGCGAATTTAGCCAACGTCACTGCGCCGGACTTCGGCGAGGGCAGGTAAATTACAGCATCCGATTGCTCGGTCCGAAACTTGTAGCTCAGCATGCTCCGGTACGTCACATCGGTTACACTCCGGGTAACCTGATAGCTGTCGGCCGTTTTGTTCAGCTGCTCAAAGCTCAGAAGCCTGCCCTCATAACCTTCCCATTCAGCTACCGCCACCTTAACCCCAGCAGGCGGAGGTTTGATGGTCCAGCCCGCAGGCTTGGCGCCGACAGTGTAAGCCTCAAAGGTTTCTTCCAGCTTCAGCTGATTGTCTGAATACGTTGCTTGCGTAACCGGCTCCCGATTGGCGGAGGCCTTCTGCACCTTTCCACCCGAAGGGGAAAAGGGGCCTGGTTCCGTTGAAACTCCGCTTGCCGGTTCGGCCAAAGCTGTGTGTTCCGGTTCGCCCGCTTGTGCCGGAAGCTCTGCCGAAACCTCACCCGCCAGGCGCTCAGCCTCCGAGGCATGCCCTTGCGGAACCGGTGCACTTCCCAGCAGCATTGACGCCATGATAGCGCATACAATTCTCCGTTGCCAAATCTTCTTCTTCATTGGTCGCCACCTTTCCCGAATTGGTCAAGCATCTAACGACGGCATCCAGAACGACTTGTCTTTTATAGAACAACGGCCGGCAGCGCCGGACAGTGCGCAGCCGCATCTTTCAATAATGCGGCTGCGTTTCGTAAGGGTCTACTACGAGGCTCACCCGCTCCTCCGCACCTGTCCGCAAACGAATTCGGCGGGGCAGCGTTAGCGGTTCGCGCGGCACTTCGCGGTCATCCGGCGTTTCGTCTTCGATGGAAACAGCCTCCAGACGCCCGGCAGCATCCTCCTCCTCCGCACAGTCGTCCAGGCAAATCACGGCCCAGCCGGATTCCACTCGCAGCCGGTCCAGGCGCTCGGCGGGTCCAGCGTACAGCACCTGCCGCAGCTTGATCCGCCCCTCTTCCCGCTCGACGGTCATTTCGCCTTCGTTACGCGTTTCATCGTCTGCGGCAACCTTCCGCAGCGCCGTAACGGCTACCGCGCAGTGCGGATACCGCAGTACCAGCCATTCCCGCCCGGAGCCCGTAACCACTGACTCCACCGCGCCTTTAAACCGGTGAATCACCCATTCGTCTGCAATTTCGGCCGCCTGGTTATGGATCCGGCTCATGCTGCGCAGAACCAGCAGCGCATTGTCCCGCTGAGCCGTCCGCGTTTCCACTTCGGGATACAGCGGTTCGGCAAACAGCGCGGGCATCAGGTAGGCGGTCCGGTACGCTTCCGCCGGATGGGTGCGCACGGTTTCCCCGTCATCCACATACCAGCGAAGAAAAGCCACCTGCTCCTCACGCACGCTGAAGCTTACGGGAAAGCTCTGCCACCCCAGCCCCCAAGAGGGGTGCTGGTAGCTGCCGGGGATGACCGGGAACCGGTTAATGCTGCCCAGCCGGCTATTCCGGCCGATCCAGCTGTACGACCGGGCCGTGTCAAAAATCCGCTCCTCCCGCACCCGCGGAACCGGCAGATCCGGGCGAGACGGATTAACCGGATCGGGGCCACCGGGGCTGTTGGAGCCGCCGGGGCCGCCCGGACTAGCCCAACCCGCCTGCTCCGGACCGGCTGCGGCTGAATCCGATTCGGCGAGTTCCCGCTCAAACAGCAGCAGCGTTACAAAGTCATTGATCGAAAACGGATGCTCCGCCAGCCCGCCGATTCCCGTGACGCCCGCAATCGGCCAGAGCAGGCTGACACGCTTCGTTTCGCCTTGAAAATTATAGCTGCGGATCGACGGCACCAGTTCCTCTCCGCCGTGGAATCTCAGTATGGATTTCAGCTCATCCATCAGCCGGAGCAGCCGGTCCGCCAGCTCCGTGTCCCGTTCCCGCAAAATCCGGGTGGCAATGGACAAAGCGTTCAGCATAACGCCTTGATAGACCAGACTGATGTTTTCACCCCAACCCCAGCCTCTGCGGACGGTGTACTCCACCCAACGCCGGAAAAAGGCGATCCCTTCTTCAAGATAATCCGGCTCATTTACCAAATGCGCGATAGCCAGCAGCATGGCGCCGTCGCTCATCGTTTTGTTCGGATAATAAATTTCCGGCGTCCGGCACTCCTTCGAAAACCAGGCGGCGGCATGGCGCAGCATTTCGTCCATTTTGCGGATATGCCCTTCCGGCAGCGCATCGGGCTTGCAGAGACGAACGGTGACCAGCGGCATCAAGATAAAAAACGCCGCATTGGAGTCCTGAATAAACGCCTCTTCCCGATACCACAAAAATCCGCCGTAATCCGGGTGGCCGGGGACCGTGATCTGCATCCCCGACAGCGCCTCAAGCGTTGCCAAGCCGGACGCCTCATCAATTTTGTCCAGCAACGTTCCAAAAGCATAATATCCGGCGGAGTACCGCCCCTCGTGGCATACATCCAGACGGGAGGCCTGCTTCGTATGGCCGGGCCGGTCGTACCGCACCAGTCCCTCCTCCACCACGATGCCTTCCGCCTCACGCGCAAAGCTCCGTTCCAATAAACGTCTGACCTGCTCGTTCAACCTGTGTGCCCTCCCGTGAACCGGCCGCAAAGCTCCGCGCCGCCTCTCTCCCCCGATGATCCCAGGGGGAGTCCGGTGCGAAGCTCAACGCTTCCGGTCCGTTTGGTCTCGAATTATTTGGCTTCCGCTGTTTCTTTGCCCATCTCGTAAATGTCTTTCATCAAAATGGCTTTGTCTTTGTTCTCGTCGTACCACTTCTGGTAAAACTCATCCACTTTGGCGCCGCCTGCTTTGTCCCATACCGCTTTGGCGTCCTGAATAAATTTGTCCGGCGCATCGGCTCCGCCGCTGACGATCGTCTGCATCGCCATATCCATGATCGTCTTGAACGCATTGGTCTTGATCTGCACCAGATCCTGCGGCAGCAGCGGCAGGTAAGCGGTTTGGGTAATACCCGGCATCGGCGTTTCAGGGTTCATGTACGCCTGCTCGGCCTGTTCATAAATTTTGATAAAATCCTGCTCCGCAGGCGTAGGATTCACCTTGTTTTTAAGCCCGTAGCACGGTCCGATCAGCGGACGCAGCATGTTCATGTCGCGGTTGTAGTCACGTTCTTTTTTGTTTTTGTCGGGATCGATGTTCTCGGCGCAGCCGTTGGCAGCCTTCTTGTAATGCTCGCCTTCAATCCCGTTCTCAATCGTATTCGTGTATTCGTCCGTTACCATAAAATCGATCATTTCCATGACCGATTCCGGATCTTTGGCCGCGGCGTTGACACCGGCAGTCATCTGCACCGGGTTGGACAGCAGCGGGCTGAACTGGCCGAATTCAGTTTTGGGCAGCGGGATCGCAATCACCTCGGCATCCGGCACGTTTTTCTTCAGCGACTCGTAGGAGCTTACGTCGGCGCCATTGCTGCCGAAGATGCCCAGCTTGCCGGCAATCCAGTCCTGCTTCTGCTTTTCGCCATTTTTATCGGTCACAAAATCCTTATCGACGACGCCCGCATCATACATCTGCTTCTGGAAGGCGACAGCCGCTTTGATGCGGTCCCAGTCATTGACGACTTTGCCGTCTTTGACGATCCAGGGGTACTGGTCCTCGCCAAACAGTGTAAAAGGCGTGCCGAACATATGATGATAAATGATGCCGGCGACGAAGCTGAGACCGCTGCCGAGCGTATCTTTTTGTCCATTGCCGTCGGGATCCTGTTCGGTAAACGCTTTGGCTACATTCAGCAGCTCTTCCGGCGTCTTCGGCGCTTCAAGGCCCAGCTTCTTCAGCCAGTCGGCCCGGATCAACAGGTAGTGCTGCGGCGCCAGCTGCATCGGGCGTCCGACCATATACAGCTTGCCGTCGGCCATCGTGCCGGCTTTGCGCAGCGCGGGATACTTCTCCAGCATCGCCTTGTAATCCGTGCTGTTTTTCTCGATCAGATCATCGAGCGGCAGCAGCTGCTTCTGGTTGTACAACTGGCCCAAGTAAGCGGTATCAAATTCAAAAATCAAATCCGGCGCCTGTTTGGACGCAAACAGCACGTTGAATTTCTGAATCGACTCAAACCGGGGCACCGTTGTGTATTTGACATTAACCGGGCCGTTTTCGTTGACCCACTTCGTCCAGCGGTTATCCGCCATCGTGCCTTCCTCCGCCGGAACCGTTCCGCGGTCATAAAGCGAAACGTTGATCGAACCGCGTTTTTCCCCCTCCGCACCGGAGCCCGCGTTGCCGCCTGCATTCCCTGAAGCCGAATTTCCGTCTCCGCCGCAGCCGGCCAGAGTCAGGGTGAGCAGCAGTGCCGCCATGGCGGCAGAACCCGCCTTTTTCCATCCGTTTGGTTTGGACATCTTGTTAAACAGCCTCCCTTGAATGTGCTAGTGTTATCTATACTTGGCGGTCCCGGTTATCCTTTGATCGCGCCAATCGTTACGCCTTTGACAAAATAACGCTGCAGCAGCGGGTACACAACCAGCATCGGAATCACCATCACCATAATGCCGGCAGCCTTGATGCCTTCCGGCGTAATATTGACGGCCTCCTGCGCCTCCATACTGTTCAGCTCCTGGAGGACTGACTGGCTTTTGACCATCTGCTGAATCAGCACGGTGAGGTTGAACTTCTCCGGACTGTTCATATAGATCAGGACATTGAAGAACGAATTCCAGTAATACACGCCGTAAAAAAGCGCAATCGTCGCCAGCACCGGCAGGGACAGCGGCAGCACGATGCCGGCAAGCAGCCGCCATTCGCCCGACCCGTCGATCCGGGCCGCCTCCACCAGCTCCTCGGGAATGTTCTCGAAAAACGAACGCATGATCATCATATTATACGTGCTGACCAGAGCGGGCAGCCAGAGCGCCGCGTAGGAGTCCACCATACCCAAGCTGCTGATTACGAGGTATGACGGAATCAGGCCGCCACTGAACAGCATCGTAAACACGATCGCCAGCGTCAGCGGACGGCGGCCGTAGAAATCGCGCCGGGACAGCGGATACGAAGCAAAAATCGTAAAGATCATGCTGAGCGCCACGCCGACGCAGGTTATCAGCAGACTGTTGCCGAAGGACCGGAGAATTGGCGTTCCGTTAAACAGCGTGGTGTACGACTCCAGCGTAAGATCTTTGGGCCAAAGCGTCACGAATCCCGACAGCACCGCATCCTTGCCGCTCAGCGACAGAGACGCTAGATGCACCAGCGGAAGCAGGCACAGGATGCCGGCAAGCGACAGCAGAACGTAGTTGAAGCCGTAAAAGATTTTTTCTCCTCTTGTACTTTGCATAAAATCCTCCCGTTACCACAATCCCTTGTTGAACCGGCGGGCGATGGCGTTCGATATAAGCACCAGAGTCAGCGCGACCAGCGAGTCGAACATGCCGAGCGCGGCGGTAAGGCTGAATTGTCCGCCCTGCAGGCCGATGGCGTAAATGTAGGTGCTGATGACCTCGGAAATACCTGACACAATGGAGTTTTGCAGCACATACACCTGGTCGAAGCCAACTTCCATTACCCGGCCCATCGCCAGAATCAGCATGATGACAATTGTCGGGCTGATGCCGGGCAGCGTGATGTGGCGAATCTGCTTCCATTTGCCTGCGCCGTCCATGCTGGCGGCTTCATACAAGCTCGGATCGATCGACGTAAGCGCGGCCAAATAAATGATGGCGTTGAAGCCGGCGTCCTTCCAGATGCCCGAGCCAAGAAAAATGGTTACCCACGACCATTCCTCAAACATAAACGGGAACGGTTCGCCGAAGATTTTGGTCACCAGGGCGTTCACCACGCCGGTCTGGGAAAAAAGCGTGATCACGAGTCCGCCCACGATAACCCAGGAGAAAAAATGCGGCAGGTAAACCAGCGTCTGGACTGATTTTTTAAAATATTTGTTGCGCACCTCGTTCAGCATAATCGCCAGCGCGATCGGGAACGGAAAAGCCACGACGACCGACAGGACGCTGAGCACCAGCGTATTGCGGATAATCTGCAGCGACTGCGCCTGGGTAAACAAATTGGTGAAATTATCGAAACCGACCCACTGGCTGCCGAAGACGCCTTCGTAAAACGTGTAGTTTTTGAACGCGATCACCAGACCCGCCATCGGCGCGTACTTAAAGACCAGGTAAAAGGCGATCACCGGAAGGAACATCACCCATAAAGGGAGATTATTTTTGAAGCGCTGCGTCTGCCAAAACTTTTTTTTCGTCCGGATCTGCTCCGGCGTCTTCATCCGCAGAACCGCTTCACTTGCTGAATCCGCTTTCAAGTCTGCACCTCCTTTCCAAATTTCAAACAGCAATATCGGCTTTGTATTTCTTGTTTGGTGAAACCTGTTCGCTCTGAAATGGCCGTTTCATGTCCCCAAGATACGCTGTCCGGGGCATCTCCGGCAATATTCAGTTTTCCTGTTTATTGCGGTAAAACCGCGTAACCACGCAGTTTTTCGGCGATTCGATGTGCAAGATTCCCGCCCATCAGAATATGGCCGTTATCGCCCGGATGGATCAGGTCGCAGCTGAGGTCTCCCATGTCGGTCAGCACTGTATCCCCTTCAATCAGGTGCAAATCGGGGGAGTTCAGCCGTTCCGCCTCCTCCCTCAAAATGCGGTTAAACTGTTCGTCGGTCCCGTGCACCGGATGATCCGGAAAGGAAGCAAAATTCGGATAGATCGTAATTAAAAACAGCGGCTTGCCGGGATGGGCCGCGTGCAGCCGTTCCAGCATATACCGGACCCGCTCCCGGAACTGCTCCGGCGGCGTATTATCCCGCATGTTCACGCCCAGTTCCAGGGTCATCATGGACCAGTCTTCCTCCTCCGCCAAAAAATCGGCGATCACCGGCTCGCACATGCACGATCCGCTCATCCCCAGATTCCGGACATCCGCCCTCAGCCTTCTCGCCGCCTGGGCGATATAGGCCATGCTGCTGTTTTCGCCGCCGTTCGTGATCGACGAGCCGTACGCGATCCATTTCAGCGCAGGCGTCTCGCCAGGGGCTGGCGGGCGGACCGGGTGGCCGAACGTTTCGATGCCATGGTAGATGCAAACGTAACGGCCAAACACAATCCGCCACACTTCGGGAGCGAACCCGGACCCGCTCAAGCGCTCCCGAGGCGCATCGGCCAGCCGGGGCGGTTCCGCCAACTGCAGCGTTCTTATCGTCCCTGCGGCGAGCCGGTGTTCGGAGTGAAACAGACTTCCCTTGTATACCGTCACCATCCCGTCCGTTTCCGGCAAACACAAGGTTACCCGCACATTTCCCGCTGCCGTGACGAAGCGGATTTCACACCCGGCCGACTCCCCCGCAATAAAGCGGCCGCGTTCATGCAGCAGCTTCTCCCTTACGGACCGGGGAAACCGGCGCAGGTACACGCCGCCGCCCGGCGCGGGTTCAAGCTCGCTGACATTGTGGAAGGCGACGGCGGCAGCTGCCTTCCCGGCAGGACATACCGTGCTCGGCTCAGGCATTCCTGCCTGTTCATCAGGCCTTGCTGTGCTCCATTCAGGCATTCCCGCCTGACCGCCAGGCTGTTCTGCATCCCATTTAGGCATTCCCGCCTGACCGCCAGGCCGTGCTGCACCCCATTCAGACATGCTTCATCGCCTCCACCATCAGAAGCAGCGTCATCGACTGGCCGTACGGCATCGGGCAGATTGGAATGTCGCGGTATTCCTGCAGGGTGCCCCCCATTCCCGTCCCGTAAGAGACGCCCTGCACCACACCGTCCTCGCCGATCTGTCCCAGCACATATTCGAACGCTTTCCACGCCGGCTCGCGGTACCGCTCATCCAGCACGCCCTGCCGGACCGCCTTCAGCATGCCATAGGCAAAAGCCGCGGTCGCCGAAGTTTCCAGATAGGAGTCCGGGTCGTCCAGCAGCGTGTGCCACGCGCCTTCCGGAGACTGCAGCTCGGTGAGCTTCCGCACCTGCCGCTCCAGCGAGGACAGCAAAAACCGCTCCACGCCTACCGGCAGCCCGGCCATATCCAGGTAGTCCACCAGCCCTGCGGTATACCAGGAGTTCCCTCTTGCCCACAGCGCTTCCGCAAAATGATGATTCCCCTCAAACGTCCAGCCGTGAAAAAACAATCCCGTTTTGGGATCGGTCAAATACTTCAGATGCACAAGAAACTGCCGAATGCTCTCCTGCACACACTCCTCGTCCTTGAGTAAAAGACCCATCCGGGCAACAAACAGCACCGTCATATACAGCGTGTCGTCCCACAGCTGGCCTTCGTTGGCCGCGCCGCTCACTTCATGCTGAATGCCCTCTTCTTCCGTGCGGGGCATCTCCCGCATGACATAATGCAGCCAGCTTTTGCACAGCTCCAGATAATCCCCGCGCCCGGTTTCTTCCGCAAGATAAGTCAGCGTAAGCATGGGGCACATCGTATTTACGTTTTTGGGCGGCAGCCCTTCCTTGATCCTGCGGTCGAACCAGTCTGTCAAAAATTCGAGCTGCTTGGCATCCCCCGTCTCACGGTAATACAAATACAGCGCAAACAATCCGACCCCCTGGGGCCATTCCCAATTGTCCATGGAGATGATCCCGATGGGAGCCGTCTCTTTGATCGACCCTTTCATCTCCTTCATTTGCCCGATCACCCGCTCCATACGCTGTTCAAGCGATTCCCTCGTAAGCGTGGTCATATGCGTCCCCTTCCCGCTGGCCTTGAATTAGGGCGGGCGGGTTCCGGCCAGCTGCCGTCCGCCCCTCCCCTGCACCGCCTAGTGTAGCCACAGGCCGCTTCGTTCGTCCATTAACAAGAATCTCGCTTATCCCGCCAGCAGGTAATGGTCAGCCAAAACGGCAGGCTTCATCCTGCATGCGCCACTGTATCATTCTTTGCAACGCGGCAGAATCGTTAACAGGCTTGATCTTTCAGTATGTAAAATAATGGATGACCTGAATCGTTAAGCAGGCAAAAGGCCGCCCGGTCCGGAAGCTCTCCGGTTGGGCGGCCTTGTAATTTGTTTCATCTATATCGGCTATCGGCGTCTTTGACCTCAGACGTTTTCCATCCCTACGGCTCCCACTGGAACGTCGCAGCTGATCCGGCCGATAGCGGATAAGCGAAGCTTCTGCCGTCCCACACGACCTCCACCGTCTCCGGCTCATCGCCGGTATTGGCGCAAATCAATACTATACTTCCATCCGGATTCCGGAAGGCTGTGTGAACAACCGATCCTTCCGGCAAAGTTCCTTTCGGCGAAGTTCCCTCCGGTGAATAGGAGCCAATCCGGACCGCGCCCGGCTGGACAAATTTGGACGCATGACCAAGCGCGTAATATTCGGGGTTGCGGACAATTTTCCCATTCGCGGGATCCAGCGTCACGACACCTCTGCAATCGGTGCAGCCGCCGTTTGCGGGGCCCCCCTCCGGGTCCAGCGCCAGATTCCACATGAGCACGGTTTCCGCCCCGTTGCGGGTAGCGCCTATAATCAGCTTCGACATCATCCAGGCAAAGCTGCCGCCAAATTCGCCGCTCCAATTGCCGCCGCTGCATTCCGTAAAATAAATGGATTTGTCCGGAAACGCCGCATGTACCCGGCCCATTGCTTCCGGTTCGCCTGCGTAACAGTGATAAGCCGTTCCATCCGTGTACCGGGCAGCGCCGGGATCGGACAGCACGGTCTGCGCATAACGTTCGCCGATGTCCCAATTGTGGTCAAATGCGATGATTTTGGTGCCAATTCCATTCCGCTCAAACGCAGGACCCAGATAGTCCCCGATGAACTTTGTCTGTTCCTGCGCACCCATGCTCATTGTCGGATAATCCGGTGAAGTGAACTCCGGTTCGTTCTGCACCGTGACCGCATCAACCGGAACGCCCGCCGCTTCATACGCCTGAATATAACGGACAAAATACTCCGCATACGCCTCGTATACCCGTTCGTTTGTGTAATCCAGGTACCAGCCGGAATGAACCGCTTCGCCGTATTTCATCCAGGGCGGCGCAGTCCACGGCGTTCCCATCACTTTAACCGCCGGGTTCAGACGGACAATCCGTCCAAGCAGCCCAATGACCTCCATATCGCGTTCGACCGAAAAATTTTTCAGTTCAAAATCCTGTGTTCCTTCCAAGGTATCGTCGTAAGTGTAGCTCGCGGGCTGCCCGTTCCCGTCTACGGAGAAATCGGAAGCGCCAATTGTATGCCGGACATAACTCAAGCCGATGCCTTCCTGCGTAAAAAGCTCCTGCAGCAGCTTTTCCCGCTGCGGCTCACTCAGCTTCCGACCGATCAGATAGGCGCTTGAACCGGTCATCGCCGCGCCAAAGCCCTGGATCGTCTGGTACCGGCGCTCCGGCTTCACTTCAATCCGGACAGGCCGGCTTATTCCTTGCAGTCCTTCACTTGGTGCACCTTCATCTTGCCGCCTTTCGCCCTGCACCCTATTGGCCTGTACTCCTTCACCTTCTATCTCTCCGTCCTCCGGTCCGTTCCCCTGCATCATTCCCTCACCCGGTGCAGGAGAATAGGCTTGCTCTATCCCTTCAGGCTCCGCTCTAAAAACCGCCTCAGGCTGAAGCTCCAACAGATGCTTCTGGTCGGAGGTGGTCAGCCAGATCTCGGCGCGGACGGACGCCTCCGGGGAACCGGATCGGCTGATTGCGAGCAGCAGCACTACGGCCGCGGCCAGTGCTCCTGCCGTTTTGATCCATCTGCTCACGGCAGACCCTCCTTGCCGTTACGCCGAGAAGCCGGAGCGCTGCCGCTCCGGCTTCCTTAACAGGGCGCCTTCGTTATTTGCCCGAAGGACTGCCCACCGTAACACTTGTAGTCAGGCGGATGTCGGAGGAAGAGCTGCCCACGTAGATCGGCACTTTTCCATTCGGCATCACCCATTCATGCTTCGCTTCATCCCAATAAGACAGCGCCTTGGCGTCGAGTTCAATCTCGACCCGCTGCTGTTTGCCGGGCTTCAGCTCCACCTTGCTCCATCCCGCGAGCTGCTTCGGCGCCGTGGCGGCAGCCGTCGGCAGCTTGCCGGTGTACACCTGCACCACTTCGGCGCCTGCAACGTCCCCGGTGTTGCGCAGGTTAAGCGCAACTTTGACGGTCTGCTTATTAGCAGGCCCGCTGACTTTCACCTTCGCGTTCCGGTATTCAAACGACGTGTAAGACAAACCGTGTCCAAAAGCGAATGCCGGCTTGATGCCCGCCTGCTCAAAGCCGCGGTAACCGACCATCACGCCTTCGCTGTATTCCGAGACGCGGTTTACGCCCGGGAATTGCTGCTCCGAAGCAACCGGCGTACGCTCTTCGTTAACCGGGAACGTAACCGGCAGCTTGCCGGAAGGATTCACGTCACCGAACAGCACGCTGGCAATGGCGTTACCCTGCTCTTGGCCTGCGTACCATGCTTGTACAATCGAATCTACATCTTTTTGCCAACCGTCCATTTCCACCGCGCGGCCGCTCATTGACACAACAATGGTTTTCGGATTAGCCGCCGCCACTTTGGAGATCAGACGGCTCTGGTTGTTAGGCAGCTCCAGGTCGGAGCGGTCAAAATACCCTTCGCTTTCGTACGTCCGCACAACCACAACGGCCACGTCGGATTTTTTGGCCAGCTCAACGGCCTTTTGCATCTTATTTTCCACTGCATTGGCCGGCGGCTCCCAGCCGAAACGGATCATGCCGCCAAAGTCGGTCGAAAGGCCGGGTCTATAAGGAGTGCTGTATTCTATTTTTACTTCGTGGCGTTCGCCCGCTTTCAGCTGAACCGCAGCTTTTTGGGTTTCCAGCGTTTCCTTTGTGTTTTCGGCGATCAGCTTGCCGTCCAGATACAGCTTGGCCGAGCCTGTGCTCGTCACCGACAAGTTGTATTCCCCGGTCTGTGGAGCGGTCACAAAACCTGTCCAGCGCGCGGACATCAGGCCGTTCAAATCGCCCGGCGTCGCAGGCAGTTTGGAAGACTGGCCGTTAAGTCCGTCAAAGTTGTAGAAGCCAAGATTCATATTCACTTGTCCATCCGTACGGACAAGCGACGGCTCGCCTTCCATTTTGTTGTTGGTCCAGTATTCGGCGCGAAGTCCGCTTTTCTCTCCATACCCTCCCGAAGACAATACGGAAGAAGGAACGGCATCCGGCCCGTTGACGATATCGCCGGTTCCGACCGGATCGGTGCCCGGCGCATATTCGACGCGCACTCCGTTTCCGGCGCGGTCTTTAATTCCTTGCAGCGCGCTGACCGTATAGGTCGGATTCACAAGCGAGCTGCCGCCGACTGTGGTATACGTATCGGCATCCGGCCCGATAACAGCAATCGACTTCAGCTTGCTGCCGTCAAGCGGCAGCAGCTTATTGTTGTTCTGGAGCAGCACCATACTTTCTTCGGCAATTTCCCGTGCGGCTGCGCCGTGGGCTTTTGCCGGAATTTGTTCGTTGACCGCAGGCTGCTCAAACAATCCTTTTTGAAACATCTGCTCCAGCGTCCGGCCGGCCATCAGATCGATCCGCTCCTCGCTCACTTTGCCGCTTTCCACAGCGGCGAGAAGCTGGCTGCCCCACTTGCCGTAAGGTTCGCCCGGGGTTTCCAGATCCAGTCCGGCCATGGCAGATTCCACGGTGCTCAGATTTGCGCCGTAGTCACTCATCACAAAGCCTTCAAAGCCGATGCGGTCCCGCAGCATCGTCGTGAGCGCCTCGGGGTTCTCGCACGCGGCTCCCCCGTTGATTTTGTTAAACGAACACATGACCGATCCAAGTCCTGCTTCCTTGACCGCAGCCGCAAAAGGACGGGTATAAATCTCCATCATCGCGCGTTCGCTGGCCCGGGAGTCGACGGTAAAACGGTCCGTTTCCTGATTGTTCAGCAGATAGTGTTTGGCTGTGGCGATAACCGGGTAGCTCTGTACTGCATTCACATAAGCAACGCCAAGCTTCGATTGCAGCAGCGGGTCTTCGCCAAGCGATTCAAAGTTACGGGAGCCCCATGGAAGACGGGCAATGTCGAAGCCCGGTCCAAGCAGGACGTTGTGCGTGGTGTGAAATGCTTCATTCCCCACCAGATCGCCGTATTTGCCGGCCGTTTCGGTGTTCCAGGTTGCCGCGAGCGCCATTGGCGCAGGGAAGGCCGTGGATTGTTTATTCTGAATATCCGGGTTGGCGATGCGCACACCGGTTGGGCCGTCCGCCATCGTCAGCGCGGGAATTCCCAGCCGCTCCACCGGCGCGTTGTAGAACCCGTAGAAGTTATTTACGTTGCCTGTTACAAAATCCACTTTTTCCTTCAGGGTCATTTCCTCAAGCAAGAGCCCGGTCCGCTCCTCCGGAGAGCGGGATGAGTCCAGCCAAGGCCGGTCCGTATGGGTTCCGGCCGCAGCCGCGAAGGCCGCCTGCTGCGGCATCATAACGGCGATGCTCAAAATCGCTGCCGTCAGCAAGCCGCGAAGCTTCAATCTCGGTTTTACTGTCACTGGTCTTTTTCCTCCTCTGGGTGGTAGTACCCGGGAGTCCGTATCCGGCTCCCTTTTTTCTCCTGCATGCTGCCTGTCCCCTATGTACGCCATTTCGTGAACGCAGCTAACTGCCATATAGGACGTGAACGTGCGTAATGGCCTCTTTTCCGGCTTGTCGACAAGCGGACCAGGGACGGGGCGTCCCGGCCGCCTGTACAACGTTAAAATAATTCCCGAGGGTTTGCACCCGTTAAAATCTGCCATTGGGAATGGCTGCGTTCACAGAAAATGGAAGTAACCGCTTCATTTTAGGTCTATAATCCTTAATTTTTTGTAACTATTTTTCCCTTTATCGTTCTAGGGTCTTACAAAAATAGTCCGGCTATTTCCAGATAATTATTACAAAAAATTAACCTTGTGCCCATAAAAAAGCCTGTGCATACAAATTTTGTACGCACAGGCGGACGCTCAATTTCTCAGCCTCTTATTTCATGGGTTCATCGCCGGGAAAAGCGGGGGCGAGCAGGAATTCAAACGTTAAGTCCTCGTCTGCCGGAATGCGGTATTCCTCATGGACCGGCGCGCCCCAGCTGTCGTCGCCTCCCACGCCCATTTGACGTCCAGCTATCGTCACCACCGTATAATGTACCTCCGGTAGCTCCCATACATGAGCGGCATTCTCCAATTCAAAAGCGGTGTAAGGCGACAGCGAGCACTCAACCGGACGCCCCGGCAGCGACCGGATCTCCAAACCATGACCCAGGCTGTCGGTAATGCGGACCTCGCGGACGCCGGTCCGGTTGGCTGACTCCTGCGGCACCAGATACGGCGCGGACAATTCGTGTACACTCCGGCGGAAGCGGCCCAGCCGCGCTCCATGCACCCGGTCGCTGTAATTCTCCTCCGGGCCCATTGCATACCATGCCGACTCGCTGTAAGCGGCGGGGATTTTAAAGGACAACGCTACCGTCGGAATATCCGGCAGGCCTTCGGCTCCGCGGTAGGATGCCCGGACCTTGATCCGGCCGTCGGCGTATACGCAGTATTCCACAGTCATCCCGGCATCCGGGCTGATGCTGAATACGTAATCGAAACTCACGGTGGCCTGCCCGTCTCCCTTGCTCAGGTTAACCGCGGTACATTTCCGCGCCAGACTGGCGGCGAACCAGACGCCGGCATGATATCCCATTGCCGTTCCTTTGTCATTGTCGGTCGACGCCCGCCAGAACTGCGGCTGCGGCGGGACGGCAATCAGCTCGCGGCCGCCGTAGCGGAGCGAAACAAGCGAGCCGGCTCCCTTCGAAAAAAGAACGGTGAACCCTTCGCCCATCACCCCGATATTCACATCGCCTTCCACAATCCGCAGCGAACCGGCAGGTACCTTCGGCTTCCCGACGCCATTCGCATCCGCCGCAGTTTTTATGCCTGCAGTATCAACAGTTCCTGCGGTTTCAGCAGCTCCTGGGACTTCAGCAGTTCCTGCGGCTTCAGCAGTTCCTGAGACCTCAGCGGCTCTTGCGGCTCCTGCAGCTCCTGCAACTACAACGGCTCCAGCAGCTTCCTGGCCTTCTATCCCTTCCACACGGAAGACATGCTCGCCAAAAGCCACTTCATGCCCCGCTTCCGCCCACAACGTGTTGTCCTTCAGCACCATGGAAGCCTGGATGCTGTATTCTCCTGCTTCCTCCAGGGATGGAAGCTCAAGCGGAAACACCGTTTCCTCAAGCGGAGCAACATCGGCGCACTGCTGGTACACGAATTGTTCCCGGCCCTCATACAACAGGCGAATTCGCAGCTCATAGTCCGAGGTGCCGATGAACAAGTTGCCATTACGGATTCGGACATTGTCCCGGTCCGGCTGCAGCCGGATATTTTGATAAAGCGCCTTTACTTCCTGCATCTTGGGGGTTACGGTCCGGTCTGCAAACACAATGCCGTTTCCGCAAAAGCTGTAGTCGGTCGGCCTGTCGCCAAAATCCCCGCCGTACGCAAGATATTCACGGCCATACCGGTCTTCCCGGATAAGCGCCTGGTCGATGTAATCCCAAATGAATCCGCCTTGATACATCGGATACCGGTCCTCCAGCTCCGTATACTTATGCATCCCGCCGATCGAATTGCCCATCGCATGCATGTATTCGCAGCTGATGTAAGGTTTGCCTGGAGCATTCTCCAGATAGTTGGCGATATCCGCGGGTTTGGCATACATCCGGCTCTCCATATCGCTGGCCGCGTCGAATTTCCGGTTATGGAACACGCCTTCGTAATGAACAAGCCGGCCCGGGTCGGCATCATGGAAATAACGTGAAACGTTAAGAATGACTTCCCCAGCGTATGATTCGTTCCCGCACGACCAGATCAGCACCGACGGATGATTCCGGTCGCGCAGCAGCATGGACTCCGCCCGGTCCATCACAATGCCTTCCCATTCCGGAAGGTCCCCCGGCACGTTCCAGGACGGCTCCACCGCGCCGAGCTTTTGCCACGAACCGTGGCTCTCCAAATTCATCTCGTCGATGACATACAGACCGTATTCGTCGCACAGCTCATACCAGAGGCTTTGATTTGGATAATGGGAGGTGCGGACCGCGTTGATATTGTTTTGCTTCATTGTCCGGATATCCTGCAGCATATCCTCCCGGGTAATCGCCCGGCCCCGGCGGCAGTTGAATTCATGGCGGTTAACGCCTTTAAAAACAATTCGTTTGCCGTTCAGCATCATCAGGGAATCCTTCAGCTCGAACCGCCGGAACCCCGTCTTCTGCACCACAGCCTCCACGCATTGTCCGCCGGCATCAAGCAGCGACAGGCAGACCCGGTATAAATAAGGCTGTTCGGCGCTCCACAGCCGCACCGTTCCGGCGGGAATCTGCAGCACAGCCCTGCCGTTTCCGACCGGCCCTTCGGCCTGAGCCACCTCGGCGCCCGAAGCGTCGATCAACACCGCACGCACCGACCCGGCTGCGGCTTCAAGCAGCTCAAGTTCCACCCGCACGGTTCCTTCGCGATACTCGCCGTCAAGCTCGGCCCGCACAGACAAATCGCGGATATGCATTGCGGGCACCGCATAGAGGTACACCTCGCGGAAGATGCCGGAGAACCGCCAAAAATCCTGATCCTCCAGCCAACTGCCGGTGCTGCGCTGATACACCTCAACCGCCAGCTTGTTGTCCCCATCCTGAAGGTGCGGCGTCAGCTCAAATTCGGAAGGGGTGAAGCTGTCTTCCGCATATCCGACAAACTGCCCGTTCAGCCAAACGAAAAACGCGGACTCGACTCCCTGAAACGAAATAAACACGCGTTTGCCGCCGCCGAGACGTTCCGGAAGACGAAAATGCTTCACATAGCTGCCGACCGGATTATAATCCTGCGGAAGCTCCGGAGGACGGACATCGCTTAAGCCGTCCCAGGGATACATCGTATTGACGTACTGCGGCGTACCCCAGCCCTGAAGCTGGATATGTCCGGGAACCTCAATGTCCGGCCAAGGCGAGCAGTCGAACTCCGGCTGGTGGAAGCCGGCCGCGCGGGACGCGGGATGAACCGCGTAGCTGAATTTCCACATTCCGTTCAGGCTGTGGCGCAGCGGCATGGGTCCGTCCTTCAGCGCTTCATTCATCGTCTCGTAGTAGCGGTGATCCGAATGCGCCTGCTCGCGGTTCACCCGGTAAATGGAAACATCGCTGAGCCAGTCCAGGCTCGGTTGAAGCGTTTTGTTCGTGCTGATCATTGGTCCAAATCCTCCTGTAATCGGTGTAATGGATGTCCTAAACCTATACCGCTTTGCTCCGTAAGTTTGTTAGCGCTATCAAAAACAAACCCAAATTCCGAGTTGCGGTGCCTAACAAACGGGTCCTGCGGTTCTGGCCTCATTTTCCATCAATCCTGGACCGCTCCGTGTCTGTTCAATAACTCCTATTCTCCGGCTGCGTCAGCGGAATCCCAGCTTATGTCCTTCATTATAAATAGCCCCCACCCGCATGAAAATATAAAAAAACTTCCCCCGCCGGTCCGGGAGAAGCGAAAAAAACTTATATGCCTATCTCCGTTTTCGCCTGCCCCTGATAGCCGTCCGGAAACTGCCCCCTCAAGCTGTGCAGCCGGACTGCGGATACCAGCAGCTCCTCCGGCCGCCGCAGCTCCAGCACCCAGTCGCCCGAATAGCGGCAGGCTGACAGCCAGGCAACCATCGCTTCGATCGGGACGCTGCCTCCGCCAAGGCCGAGGTGTTCGTCTTCCTGTCCCCGGTTGTCGCTGAGATGCAGCGAGACCAGCCGAGGCATCGCCTGCTGCAGCAGGAAGAGACAGCGGCCCGGCCCGGTCATATGCGCATGCCCCGCGTCAAACACGAGACCCACGCGCGGGGAATTCACCTTATCGGCAATCTCCAGCAGGAACGAAACCTCAATCCCGTACAGCCCGGGGTAAGGAGGAACATTCTCCAGCGCGATCACCGCTTTGCCCTCCGGCGTCCGCTCCAGGACGCGGGTAAGGAATGCGGCGATCCGCTCCTTCGCCTGCCGTTCCTCGATCTGCTGGTACCGTTCCTCCGCCCCTTCCTCCGCGCTGCCCGCATGGAGCACTACACAACCGCCGCCCAGCCGTTCCGCGATGCGAAGCGTCTCCAGCAGTACCGCTTCGGAGTCCGCGGCGGTTTCCGGGTCCGCAGACGCCGGATTGCAGCCCGTGATTGGCGCATGGATGCTCCACCGGATACCGTATTCCTCTCCGGTACGCTTCAGCGTCTCAAGCTGTTCCTCCGGCCAGGCGAGCAGTTCGCCGTGCCGGCCCTCGCACATAATTTCAATCCGCTTCCATCCGTCCTCCGCCAGCAGCCGGACTGCTTCGGACAAGGGGCGGTCGATATAAGCATAAGTAGATACGGAGCAGTTCTCCCGGGCTATCATCAGCATTTCTCCTTCGTATCGGAACGGCCCGCTTCCGTCGGGCGGAAAGCGGGCTGGACCTCTTTTATTTAATTCCGGAATGAATAAAGCTGTCGATAAACTGCCGCTGAAAAACAAGAAAAATTAGCAGCAGCGGCGCAATCACCAACAGCGTGGCAGCGCTGACTTCGGTCCACTGCACCCCAACCTCAAACGACTGGGCGAAGATGGACAGACCGACCGTAAGCGGACGGTTCTCCACCGAATTCGTGACAATGAGCGGCCACAGGAAGTTGTTCCATTGATAGCTGATCGACACAAGCGCAAACGCGACATAAGTCGGCCGGGACAGCGGAAAGTACACTCTCCACAGCACCTGCCACCGGCTGCAGCCTTCCATCAAAGCCGCTTCCTCCAGCTCGTAGGGGATCGTCTTGAACACCTGGCGGAGTAAAAAGATGCCGAAGGCCGAAGCCAGATACGGCAGCATAATCCCCAGCTTCGTATCCAGCAGCGACAGCTGCTTCAGAATATTGTAGTTCGGAAAAATCAGCACATCGGCCGGGATCATAATCTGCGCCAAAAACAGGAGAAACACAATACCGCTCCCAGCAAACGGCACGCGCGCAAACGCATAAGCGGCCATCGTCGCGGTCAGCATCTGCACCGCAAACACGCCGACGACGATCAGCAGCGTATTCAGGTAATACATCCCAAACGGCGCGGCGGACCATACGGTCGAGAAATTGCCGAGGGTAAAATCCGCCGACCAGAAGCCCGACAGTGCCGCCTGGCGCGGCCGGAAAGCCGTAACCGTCATCCAGACGAGCGGTACCAGCCAGACAACCGCAAGCACAAGCATCAGGGAATTGCCGATTCTCGGCGTCCATTTTATCGGCATAAGCCAAGCCTTTCCTCCCGGAGCATCCAGACTTCCGGGATCAATGATAATGAATTCTCCGGTCCAGCCCGAAGAACTGAACCGCCGCGAACAACAGCAGCAATCCGATCATCACGACAGTCAGCGCCGAAGCCATGCCTTGGTCCCAGAAGCTGAACGCCGTCTCATAAATGTAATAGAGCAGCAGATTGCTGGAGTTGTTGGGGCCGCCCCGGGTCATAATCATCAGGTGATCGACCAGCTTAAACGCATTCGTTAAGGCGACGATGCTGACGAACAGTGTGGTGGGCATGAGGAGCGGGAACGTGATTTTGCGGAACACGGTAAAAGCACCCACGCCGTCCATCTGAGCCGCTTCGTAGAGCTCTTTCGGAATATTTTGCAGACCGGCCAGATAAAAAATCATAAAGTAGCCCGCTTCCTTCCAAATGATCATAAAGATCATCGCCCACATCACAAGACCCGGCGTGCCAAGCCAGTTCAGCTCCGCCTGCCCCGTCCACGACAGCATCCGGCTCATCAGCCCGTATTCCGGCGTATAGATGAACAGCCAGATATTGGCCGCTGCGATCATCGGGATCAGAGTCGGATAAAAAAACGCCGTCCGCATCAGGCCTTTCCCGCGCAGCGCCTTGTTGGCGAACACCGCCATCAGAAGGGCCAGGGCGATTCCCGCAGGAACCGTCCCCACCGCAAACAAAGTGTTGTTGCCCATGACCTTCCAGAAGACCTCGTCGTCCGCCAGCCGGCGGAAATTATCCCATCCGGCGAACACCGGCTCCGGCACGGCCAGATCGGCCTGGTACAGACTTAACCGCAGCGTAAGAAAAATCGGGTAAAACGTAAACAGTGCCAGGAACGCCAGGGAGGGCAGCAGCAGCAGCCAGGCGAACCCGTTGTTTCTCCATCGGCTTCCGGCCATGCTACTTGTTGAAGGACGCCAGCGCCTGATCGGCTTCGGTCTGCGCCTTCTTCAGCGCGTCGGCCGGAGACAGCCCGCCGGTAAGCGCCGCCTGGACGTTGTCGCTCAGAATTTTCATAACTTTGCCGTTGTTGTGCGTGGACAGCTCAGCCGCCGCATACTGTAGCTGATCGCGGGCCACCAGCGCCGCCGGGAACTCGGATGCATAGGTCTTCATCCGCTCGGTTTCATACGCCGATTTGCGGACCGCCACATAACCGGTGTCGATACTCCACTGCGCTGCACGTTCGGTTTCTGTCATAAATTTTACGAACTCCCATGCTGCCTGCTGCTTCTCCGGAGCCGTGTCTTTGAAAATATAGAAGTTGCCGCCGCCCGTCGGGCTGCCGTACTGCTTTTTGGCCGGCAGGAAGCTGACGCCAAAGTCAAAGGTGGCATTCTTTTTCACATTGGTCAGGTTGCCTGTCGTGTGGTACATCATCGCCGTTTTGCCTTCCAGGAAATCGGACGGCACCGTACTCCAGTCCGTTACGCCTTCCGGCATCGCCTTGTGCTTCGCGGCCAGATCAACCCAGTACTGCAGGCCTTCTACGTTCTCCGGCGTGTCGAACATGACTTTTTTGCCGTCCGGCGTCATCAGGTTTTCCCCGTTCTGCAGCGCGAAGGTCTGCATCATCCAATAAGCAAAGCCGGTTACGGGAATCTCAAGGCCGAAGCGGCCTTCTTTTTTCAGCTTAACCGCATATTCCTGCATTTCCTCCCAGTTGGCGGGTCCCTTCTCGGGATCAAGTCCCGCTTCCTTAAACATGTCTTTGTTGTAGTAGAGCACAATGGTACTGCGCTGGAACGGGATGCTGTACGTGTGTCCGTCCGTTTGGGAATTCGCCATAAAGGCCGGATAAAAATCGGACAGGTACTGGTCTCCGCCTTCTTTGGCGATAAAATCATCCAGCGGAACAATCGCGTTCATATCGAGCAGGCTGAACAGCTCGGTCGACTGCAGCACAGCCACATCCGGCGGCTGTTTTGCCTGCACGCCCGCCTGGGTTTTCACCGCCGTGTCCGCGTAGCTGCCGGTATAAACCGGCGTCACGTCAATGTCCGGATGCTCGGCTTCAAAATCGGCCGTCATCGCCTCGATGGTTGCCGTCAGCGGACCGCCGACTGCGATCGGGTAATAGAAGGTCAACTCGGTTTTCTTGCCGCTGTCCGCAGAAGCGGCCTGCACTTCGCTTTTGCCCGCATTTACGTTTCCGCCGCTGCCCGATCCGGAACCTGATCCCGAATTGCCGGCGTTTCCGCCGCCGCAGCCCGCCAGCAGGGATAATCCCAGCGCCGCGGCCAATACCTTCGCACTCCACTTTTGCATAACGTCAATCTCCTCCACATCATATTGTGTATAACCGGCATGCCGCCCTGCCCGGGCGGGCTTTTTGGCAGACCACCCGCGAGCCGGGATGAAGCCATCTTTGCTCGTATGGGTGCCGCCGGGAAGCCTCGCCCGGTACCGGGGCAAACAGGCCGTTAACAGAAGACGCGCCGCTATAGACGACCGGCATGTCTTCCACTCTACCAAACGCGTTTGTTCCCTTCGTCAGATCAGGGTAAAGCCGCTGTTAAATTCCCGTGTTTTTTGAAGCAGGCAGTGCTTGGGGGTGAGTCGGACGGTACCAGATACGGCGCCGGACGATGCGCCGGGCAGCCGGTGTACGCCGGGAAGCCGAGGCCGCATGCTGCACTGCCGGGCTGCTTGCGAGGCAAGCCGTGCGGTAGCTAAGACAGCAGGTGTACGCGGGTAGCCGGGCAGCATGTTACTCTGCCGGGGCTGCACCCGAGGCAGCCTGTGTTACTGCGAGGCCGCTCGCACATGCTGCATTCGAGGCCCACGCACTACAGCCGAAACGGCCCGCTCACCCAGCCGCCTCAGGCCCCGCATGCAGCGGCAGCATCTCGTCCAGGGACGTCCAGATATAATCCGGCGCAACGGGGAACCCCGCTGCATCCTCCCGGGACGATGCCCCGGTCAGTACCAGCGCCGTCCGCATCCCGTGGCTTGCGCCAAACAGGATGTCGGTATCCAGCCGGTCGCCGACCATCAGGCAGCGGTCCCCGCTCATCCCGCTCCACTCCAGCACCTTGGCCGCATAGTAGGCGGAAGGTTTGCCGATCACCGCGTGCACCGTGCCGCAGCTTGCAGCCTCAATCGCTTTGACCATCGACCAGGTGTCCGGAATCAAATCCCCGGCCACCGGGCAGTTCGGGTCGGGGTTCGCCGCAACAAGCAGCGCCCCGCGGCGGACGGCGGTCATCGCCAAATGCAGCTTCGCATAATCAAATGCCCGGTCCATGCCCACCAGTACATGGGTGGCCTCTGCCGGGTCATTGGTCATCGGAATGCCCGCCTCCGCCATCTCGGCGAGCAGCGCTTCCTCCCCCGCGACCATCACGCGGAGAACGCCCTCCATCTCCCGGAAATAGGCGGCGGATACGAAGCCCGCCGTGACGATTTCCTCCTCCAGTGCTTCAAGCCCCAGCGCATGGAGCCGGTCCCGGCAGTCCCTCCGCGTACGGATGGTGGTGTTGGTGAGAAACCGCACTTTTTTGTCCAAGCTTCTTAAATGACGCAGCGTTTCCTGCACGCCGGGCAGCAGCACGTCACCCAAAAAAATGGTGCCGTCCAGATCGAAAAAGTAGGTCTCAAATGACAGCGTGTCCGGCAACGATGGTACAGCCTCCTTTACAGCGGACGGACAACACAAAAAAGCCCGTTATCCAGCACCATAGAAGCTTGCATGGCAAACTGCGCCTGCGGCTTGTACGATCCTGCATAAGGGCTTTCTCCTCGTCTCCGACCCTTTGATATGAAATTACAGATAACTGTGTGCACTCTTACTATACGTCCGCCGTGTTATGCGAATATTAACGCTGGGTTAAGCTTTTGCAAAAGAATGCCACAGGCTTTTGTTGCCCATGGACACCGCGGCCGCCCCCGCTTGAAGCGCCGTTTCGATCTCCGCATGGTCCTTGATCAGTCCTCCGGCAATAATGGGCAGCGAAGTGCTTGCGCTGAGCTCTCCGATTACCCTCGGTATGAGGCCGGGCATCACTTCAAGCGCATCGGGGCGGTTCTGCCGCACCGTATGGATGCCGTGCTCCAGCGCGGAGGTGTCGATCAGGAACAGGCGCTGGATAGCCTGAAGTCCGCATTTTTTGGCCTGCTTCACCATATGGCTTTTTGTTGAAATAATACCGGCCGGACGCACCCGGTCCGCGATATACTCCACGGCAACGGGATCGGTCCCCAATCCGGCGAGAAAGTCGACGTGTAAAAATACTTTTTTGCCTGATTCATTCGCCTCGCGGACGTAATCCTCCACGGTGAACAGATTGCCGGTCAGCAGAAACAAGATCGGCCACTCGCTGCGGCAGGCAGCCGCCAGATCCTCCGGCTTGCGCACCGCCGGAATAATGGTTTTGCCCGCGGTTCCCGCAAACAGCCCGTTTTTCATTCTGATGCCTCCTCCTGTGCGGTTTATCTTCTATTATATAAGCCGATTATCAGGGCTGGATAAACTCGCCGCGGCTTGTCCAGCTTTCTTACCCTTACGTCAAAACCGGGCATGCGCCAAACCCGCATGCCCGGACTGTTTCTTTGAAAAAAAGCTTTAGTCGATATACCCGGCTGTGGTCAGGAAACGGTGCAGCAGCACCGCCGACTGGGCACGCGTCGACTTCGCTTCAGGCTGCAGCGTATCGGCGGTTACCCCGCCAAACAATCCTGCACGGAGCACTGTGTTCCAGTCCTCCTTGCCCCAGCGGACCGCCGCGGCGTCCTTGAAGCGGTCAACTCCGCCCCCGGAACCGTTCCCGGCTGCAGCCTGATCCAGCCCCGCATAACGGAGCGCCCGGGCCATCATCGCCGCCTGCTCGGCCCGCGTGACGGACGCATCGGGACGGAAGGTGCCATCACCGTAGCCGCCAATTAACTCCGCCTGGGCTGCCGCCGCTACATAAGGCGCAAACCAGTCGGTTGCCTCTACGTCGGACATCGTCGGAACAGTTCCGGCCGCATCCGGCACAGGCAGTCCCAGCGCCCGGGTCAGCATGGCCGCAAATTCCGCGCGGGTTACAGCACGTCCAGGCTCGAACGCCCCGCTTCCGGTGCCGTTCAGCAGCAGTCTGCCTGCCAGCTTCTCCGCTTCGCGTTCAGCCCAATGTCCGTTCATATCGGTGAACGGCACATTTCGGGTAACGGCGGTATAGATTCCACCTCCGCCATGCGTCAATACGATTTCTCCTGTGTTCCCCGAGCGGCCTGGCGTAAAGGCCAGTGTGCCTGCTGCGGAATCGTATACGGCCGGGGCCGCTGTTCCGCCTCTGAGGCCGTCCAGTTTAATATAACGGGACATGCCTTGGATACGAAGCTCTTGCCCCGTTCCGGCGCTGCCGCCTGCGATGCGCAGGCCGAATTCAACAGCCGGTCCAGCCAAGGCGCCGCCCGTCTTACCTGCCGCTGTGCGGACCGCATCCGCTTCGGCTCCGCTCAAAACGCGGACGGTAAAGACAAGGTTTGGCAGCTCGCCGGCTTGACCTCGCAGCGCTTGCGCAAGCTGAAGCAGCGGCAGTCTGTAGCCGGCTGCACTATCCGCGGAGGCCACGGTCAGCTCGGTGCCGGCGCGTCCGGCGGCATCCAGCAGCGCGGCTGCCGGGAGCGTCAGCGTGTCTCCGGCAAAGCGGACCGTCACCCGGTCGTGCGACTGGAAGGCGCGCTGCAGGTCGCCGGCTGTGACGGCGCCGCCTGCGGCTTCCAGGGTCGCCCCGGCCGGGGCCGCTGCGCCCGGCGCGGTTACAGCGCCGGCTGTGTTTCCGGCGGTTCCTGTGCCGCCGGGAGTGCTGGTGCCCGGCGCTGTGCCGCCGCCGGGGTTGCCGTTACCCGGCGTATCTCCGCCGCCGGGGTTGCCGTTGCCCGGCGTGTCTCCGCCGCCGGGATTGCCATTGCCCGGCGTATCTCCGCCGCCGGGGTTGCCATTACCCGGCGTATCTCCACCGCCGGGGTTGCCGTTACCCGGCGTGTCTCCACCGCCGGGATTCTCCCCGCCCGGCGTGTCTCCGCCGCCAGGGTTCTCCCCGCCCGGCGTATCCCCGCCGCCGACCACAATCGCCACCGGCTGCGTGTACAAATCGTACGTGCCGCCGCCTTCAATCGCAGCCGAATAACGCAGCAGCGCATAGGATGTTCCGGCCTGGGCAGCCTTCACCGCGCTGCCTTCCGCCTGCGCCGCCTGGCCGCTGATGAGCACCACCTCCGGCTCGACTTTGATTTTGTCGCCCTTATAGGTCTCCGCCTCGGCGTACAGCTTCCGCGTCTCTCCCGGGGCAAGCTCAATCCGGGTCTCCGGCGCAGACAGAGAAGCCGCCCAGTCGGAAGCGTAATACGTATAGTCGGTCGTAATGCCAAACGCGCCCATTTTAAAATATTTGATGATATCATCCCGTTTGTTCAACGTCCAAGGCGAGATCAGCAGGCCGCGGTGTTTGGCCGCTTCCATGAACTTCGGACCCAGTCCGCTGAAATCGGTATTGTAGGTCCAGTTCAGCTTGGACAACGTCTTCAGCGTGTCGCGCAGCGAACCTTCCACGTTGTTTTCGCTTGCGATATAACCGGTCAGCAGCCCTGCCGGCAGCTCCGGCATCTGCGCCGCAAGGCGCTCCAGCTGGGCCGGATAAAACGACATCACGTTAACGATATCCTCGGCGTTATGCGCTTTAACTGTCCGCACAAACGCGTCCACCGCCGCCGGCGTCTGCGTCTTGATTTCGGCGTACAGCATCCGGCCTCGTTTGCGGGCCAGCTCCAGCTGCTCGTCCAGCGTAGGCATGCGGACAAGCGGGAATCCTTCCGGATACGGCTTGTTGGCGTTGTAGGTTTTCAGCTCTTCGAGCGTAAAATTTTCAACCGCCCCTCTGCCGTCCGTCGTTGTCTCCAGCACCGAAGAGTGAGTGATGATCAGATGGCCGTCTTTGGTCAGGAACATGTCGTTTTCAATGTAATCCGCGCCCGCATCCAGCGCCAGCACGTTGCTTTCGATTGTATTCTCCGGCGATACCGACGGCATGCCGCGGTGGCCGATCATATAGACTTTGCGGATCAGCGTGGTGTCCCGGTTGTACACCTTAAGCGCTTCGTGCGCTGCAGCAGGCGAAACGGTTACCATACCGTTGGCGCCCGCCGTAATCAGGCGGTGCAGCGGCAGCGTTGATCCGGCCGCGTCCGGCGCTTCCTGCCCCCAAACCATAATTGCGCGTTTTTGCAGGTAAGCCACATTTTCGCGGGTAGCTGCCCCGGCCGGCAGCAGCGCAACCCGGGCCTGGCTTGCCGCCGTCTGGCGGCGGATTTCCATCAGCTTGTCGGGCGTCGCCCCGCTAAGCGAGGTGAAATCGATTACGCCCCGGATCATCGGGTAAGCGGCTCTTGCCCGTTTAACCAGCTCCGCCTGATCGGAGACGATAAACACGTCTTCCACTCCCCGCGAACGCAGCTCGTGAACAAGCCGGTCGACCGCCAGCGCATCGGTTACATAAAACGCCGGAATCACTTTTTTGTCCACTGCAGCCAGCGCTTCATCCAGGCTCGAAATCACGTCCGCGCCGCCGCGTTCAATCACCTGCAGCTCCCGGTTGAGGTGAAAAATCGCCGTCGCCGGCAGCTTGTCCCCTGCCAGTTTGGACAGGTCATCCTTGTAGACGATGTCTGTCACAACCGTTGGCGCAAGCGCAATCCGGGTATCCGGCTCCGCCACCTTCACAAAAGGAGCAATCGCCGGTGCAGGCAGCGGCTCCTCCAGCAGCGTAACCCGGACGTTGTCGATCCGCATGGTGCTGCCGTCCGCCTGGAAGCCGATGCCGCCTTTACTGTAGGCGGTTCCCTGAATCGAGTCGATGATCATCAGATCGCCGATAAATTCCTGTACGCGGTTGCCGTACGTTTTTATCGTATAATGCAGGGATTCGCCTTCCTTCATCGGTTCGGTGTAAGAGCCGCGCTCCATGACATTCCACTGGTTGCCCGCCGTCCGTTCGGCAAACTCCACACCGTTATATACCGACGGCTCTTTGCGGACCGCCATCTGGTAATAGGGGTAATCATCATTTTGAATACGGAACATGATGGAGTTCCACCGGCTGGTATTGTTTGCCGCTGTATTTGCCACATCCGCTTCAATCACATAATTGCCGAACAGCTTCAGATAATCAGGCAAAATAACGCGCGAAGGGTTGTCCGGCGCAGCCCCCGCATTCATCACAAACGCCCCGCCGGATACGCCCGCCGTGCCTGCCGAAGCTCCTTGTTTACGTGTCCAGCCTTCAGGCAGTGTGCCGTCCGCGAGCTGATTGAAGTTTTCTTCGTACAGCACATATTCTTTAGCATCCGCTGCTTTTGCCACAATCGTCAGCGGAACCTCAGCGCCGTCCTTGTGCGCAACGGTTTGATATACGCCAGGCTGCTTGACCATCAGTTTTCCGTCCGCAGCTGACAGTTCTTCGTTATCCAGCTTCCATTCCAGCTCCGCTCCGCTCATCCGGGTTGACGTGTAGTCGCTGAATTCAGCGCCAAATTCAAGGTCCGCAAGCGCAATGGCCTCCCCGGCATCCGCTAAAATATAGCCGGTATCGTGAGTTAGCTTCAGCACCTTCGCTCCGGTGGCGGACGGCGATACCTTGACCCGGACGCTTGCCTCCGCCTGATAATACACGCCGGTAACCGTTGCTTCTCCTTCCTTCAGCGGCACCGGCTGATTATTTACAATCCGGATGACGTTTTCGTCGGAAGAATACAGCTTGATCTCCTGCCCCGTAAGCTGCTCCTCCAGACCGTCGGAATAGTAGACGGCGCCTGTGGCCGTCATCGGTCCGGTCAGCGCTTCGGCCGTGTCCGGAAGCTTCAGCTCCAGCCGGTCGGCGGTCAGGCGGGTAACCTTCAGATTGTCAAACGACACATCCGTCTGGTCTGCCTGGAAGCCAACTTTACCCCGTTCAAGCAGCGTGTCGCTGAATTTGGCATCCATCAGCTCGGTGAATTCCGCTGCGTCCTTCGGCTTGATATATTCCTTTACACGGTCTCCGAACACTCTGACCTTCAGTGTGTAGTCTTTGCCAAGCTCCAGCGGCTGCCACGTGCCGTTTTTCGCCACATTCCAGTTGTTGTCCGGCTTGCGGTAGGCGAATTCGTAAGCACCGTTTTGCCTTACGGCCATCTGGTTATACGGCGCTTTGCCGTTGGACGGCACCCGGAACATCAGCGCTGCCCAGCGTGCGCCATTCAGCACCTTATCAAACCGGACATCCGCTTCCACCGTGTAGTGGTCGCCCTGCACGGGAGCCGTTATGCGGGACTGCAGACCCGCGGCGGCACCGTTGAAGCGGAGCCGTCCGTTCGTGTACACCGCTTCGGTTGCCGTTTCGCGGTAGGTTGCCATTTCGCGATAGGTGGCGTCCGTGACGGAATACGTGTCCCGTGTCACCGTAAACGGCGGACTGCCGGCATTCGTATCCACAATCCATCCCGGCGGTGCCGCGCCTTCCTCCAGGCTATCGAAGTTTTCCTCGAACAGCACCGGATTCACCCTGCCGGATACCGGCTGTTCGCCGTTCAGCGTCACAACCCCGTAGCCGGAGGTATCGTTCCAGAAGCTGGAGGACCGGTAGGCGCTCCAATAGCTTGTCCGCTGTTTGGCCGGGTCCGCAGCGTCATAGCGGTTGGTCGCTCCAACCTCCAGACCGAACTGGCGGTTCAGCCGGGGATCGAGATTCAGCATCTCCCACGGCACCGCAAGCTCCGCGCTCCATCCTGTTTCCGTGGCGTGTACCGAACGCAGCACCTTTTTTTCGTCTTTCCCCGCATGGTTGTTCAAAGCCGCGCCAAACCGGAAATCGGGCGTGCTCCCGTCTTCGCCGTATACGATGCCGATCTGCATATCGTCCGGAGCGTACGGGGACGAACGGTGCAGCGTCGGGTCAAAAAACAGATTCATATTGTCCTGGTCAAACCAATACCCGCTGGCGTCCGAAATGGGCGTATTATCATCCATTTGCACTCCTATGTATAAATAGGTGTCGTCCCACAGCAGGCCGAACCGGTGGTCGTCGCCGGAAGCCGGGTCGGTCCGTACGTTCAGCGGCTCCGAGATGCTCCAAAAGGATTCGTCCAGCCGCCCGTCAATGGCGGGGGCCGTCAGTGTCCGGGCAGCCTGCATTTCCGCTCTGCCCGTTTCCGCCGCCGCTGCCGGTCCTGCCGGCAGAACAACCAGTCCGCTCAGCAGCGAAAGGCCGACGATTACATTCAGCAATCGTTTTGCTTTTTTCATCCGTATGTGTTACCTCCTTGAGTGGGGTCGGAAGATGAGGCCCGGCAGAGGGCAGCCCGTTATCCGGCGGCGGACAGCACAAAAAAACCCTTCCATGCGCCGCACAAGGCCTGCCGGAACCATAAGGTCCCTGCGCCTGAGGGCGTAAAGAGGGTTTTCTCCTTGTCTCTACCCGGGATTCAGTTGGCTGGAGCCGGATGCTGCGGGAGGCTTGCCGCCGCGCCGCCAAGGTCCGGAATCATCTAACGTTACCTTCACTTTAAAGGCGATTTATTATCCCGGTATCAATGCCGGGTAAACGGATTGTCAATTCGCTTCCTCCGGACCGCCGTCCGAAATAAAATGGAGCGCCGCCGAGTTGATCCGGTAATGCAGCCCGTCCGGTCCGGGGCCGTCATGGAACAGGTGGCCGAGAAACGCGCCGCTGAGCCGGGCCCGCACCGCAGTCAGTGTTCGTCCGTCCCGGTAGTCGGCTTCCCTGCGGACCACCCCTTCTTCTATCGGCCGGGTAAAACCCGGCCAGCCCGTGCCTGAAGCGAACTTGTCCCGGGAGTGAAACAGGGGATCTCCGCTGATCACATCGACATAGACGCCTTCGCGCGTATTGTCCCAGTATGCGTTCCGGTAGGCCGGCTCCATTGCTTTTTCCTGGGTCACCGCGTACTGCAGCCCGGTAAGACGCCGCTTCAGTTCTTTCCGGTCCCGGGGAGTGCCCCAGTGCTTTTCCGCAAACTCCGGCCGGCCCGAATGCTTGACATACTGTTTGTAATGATACGGATGGGATACCGGATAGTTCTGATGCACATCCTCCGCTGGATAAAACGGCCCTGCAGCGGTAATTTCCGTTACGATTTTCCCCTTGAAGCGCCTGCTTGCCTGAAGCTCGCGGCGGGAGGCCTCTGCTGCCCTCCGCTGTTCTTCATTATGATAAAAAATCGCCGTCCGGTAAGATGCGCCGCGGTCAAGAAACTGGCCGCCCGCATCCGTCGGATCGATCAGGCGCCAGTACAGCTCCAGCAGGCGTTCATACGGAAACCGTTCCGGGTCGTATTCGATCTGTACCGCTTCGGCGTGGCCGGTCATCTCTGTGCCGACTGTCTCGTAAGTGGGATTGTCCGTATGGCCGCCGGTATAACCGGTGGTCACCGAATAAATGCCGGGCAGCCCGTCAAATGGCTGAACCATACACCAGAAACAGCCTCCGGCAAAAGTGGCCAGCTGCTTTGGGCTTTCGTTTGACCCGCCCTCATTTTGCCCTCCGCTTTTTTCCTGCTCGTACTGTCGGTTTTGTTCAGCCAGCTGCTTTTTTCCCATAACCCGCGCCCTCCTTTCCTGCTTGTGGTCCGTTTTCCCGATCTGTTTGGTATATATTAACCCTATCGAGTATAATTGAGTATAATTAGCGTGTTTAAGGGAGCGAATCCACTTGGAAGAGCAGCATGAAATTATGACCATCGCTCAGGTGGCCAAATATTTGCAGGTAAGCGAGATTACCACTTACAAGCTGGTCAACGAAGGGGTAATTCCCGCCTTTAAAATAGGACGGCATTGGAGAGTACAGAAACGGGATTTATCCGAACTGATCGAACGGCTTAAGCAAGGAGAGCGCCTTTAGCCATGTTTCCTTATACCGGGGCATGCGGCGGATCTCCCGTTCTGTTCTGTCCTCTCGGCTCGCAAATTCATAGATTTAAGTGACGATGATCGACTACATTTTGAGAGAGGACACACTGCATATGAATAAACCTTACCTAAACCATCCGCCTGAAGTCAAAAAGAAACCTTCGCGTCCCCGTCCGCAGCCCGTACGGATTTTCGCTTTGGGCGGTCTGGGCGAAATCGGCAAAAACATGTACGGCATCGAATACCGCAACGAAATCATCCTGATTGACGCGGGGCTCAAGTTCCCGGACGCGGAGATGAGCGGCGTCGATTATATCATACCGGACATCCGCTACCTTCTGCAGCAGCCGGGCAAAGTCAAAGCCCTGATCGTTACGCACGGGCACGAGGATCATATCGGCGCGATTCCCTACCTGCTGAAGCAGATGTCTGTGCCGGTTTACGGCGGTCCGCTTACCATTGGCCTGATCAAGGCCAAGCTGGAGGAGCACCGCCTGCCGCAGACGGCGGAGCTGCACACGATAACAGGCGACGAAACGCTGTCGTTCCTGCGGCTGAAGGTCCGTTTTTTCCGGACGATGCATAGTATTCCTGATGCGTTTGGCGTCATTGTGGACACCCCTTACGGCCCGGTGGTGCATACCGGGGACTTCAAATTCGATTTTACACCGGAAGGCGCGCCGGCGGAGCTGCACAAAATTATGGCGATCGGCAAAGAAGGCGCGCTTGCGCTGCTGTCGGACAGCACAAACAGCGAACGCGAAGGGCAGACGCCGTCGGAACGGACGGTCGGACGGTCGATTCTTGAGACGTTTAAACAGTGCGATGGCCGCATCCTGTTCGCCACCTTCGCTTCGAACGTGCATCGGCTGCAGCAGGTGGTGCAGGCAGCGATCGAAACCAACCGCAAAATCATGGTGGTCGGACGCAGCATGGAGAAGGTATTCACCATCGGCCAGGAGCTCGGCTACATCCGCGTGCCGGACGGGATGCTGATTGATGCCCGGAAGCTGAACACCCTGCCCGCCAACCGGGTGCTGATCGTCTGCACCGGCAGCCAGGGAGAGACCAACGCGGCTTTGACCCGCATCGCTTCGGGTTCGCACCGGACGCTGCAGATTCATCCGGGGGATACGGTTATTTTCTCTTCTTCCCCTATTCCGGGGAATGTGCAGAACGTCAGCCGCAGCATTAATATGCTGATGCGGGCCGGCGCGCATGTCGTGTACGGCACGCTGTTTGACATTCATACCTCCGGCCACGGCTCGCGCGAGGACCTGAAGCTGATGCTTCGCGCCGTCCGGCCGCAATATTTTATTCCGATTCACGGCGAATACCGCATGCTGCTGAATCACAAACGGCTGGCCGAGCAGACCGGCGTTCCGGCCGACCGGATTTATATTATGGATATCGGCGAAACGCTGTCCATCTCCAAACGTTCCGCCCGCAAAGGCGCAAACGTGCCGTCCGGCTCAGTGTTCATCAGCCAGGGCGAAATGCGCCGCAACGAGCTGGATTTGATCAGCGAACGCCACCACCTGTCCCAGGACGGGGTGATCATCGCCGCCCTGACGGTCCGCAAAAAAACGCGGCAGCTGGTGTTCGGGCCCGATATCGTCAGCCGCGGATTTGTTTACATGAAAGACTCCAAACCGCTGATGAAGCAGGCCGAAAAGGCGCTGAAAACCGCGCTGAACGGCAGAGCACGGCAGGCCGCCTACAACCGCGACAAGTGGCATGAGACGACTGTCCAGGTGCTGACGGAGCTGTTCGAGCAGGAGCTTGGCCGGGCGCCGGTCATTTTGCCCGCTATTTTGGAAATTTAGGCGGTTAAGCTTTCAGCTTCCTTGAGATGAAGCTGCTTTGATTAAGACTTCATCGATTGCGCTTCTTTGGTTAGGCTTCTTAGATTAAGACTTCTTAGATTAAGACTTCTTAGATATCGCTGTTTATTGTTCTTCTTTGATTAGGCTGCTGTTACCTGCTTAGATTACGCCTCCAGATTTACGTTGCGCGCCGCGCAGGAAACAAAATGGGCTGTCCTAAGGTCATTGCTGACTTAGGAACAGCCCACTCCGCTTTGAAGCTAAGCCGGTTGCGGTTGGCTATCAACGATATCCATGGTCTGTGGCGGCATTCTCGTTTTGTATGAAAAATCGTACAAAACCACAGCTCCCTGCGTCTATCGGGACAATTTCGTACGATAAACCATACAAAACGAATCATGCAATACAGTGCCGCTAGTCTACACAACAGTCCCGGCCCAATGGGCTGTCTCTGAAGTCATCGCTGACTTAGGGACAGCCCATTTTTATAAGATCAGAACAGCACAATACCGGCCACCGCGGATAAAGCGATGATCGCAAAAGGATGGATTTTATATTTTAACACCCCGACCAGACAGCCGGCGCAGATCAGCAGCGTCCCCGCCGTCGTCCAGTTGAGGCCCGCTTCCGTCCGTCCGCCAAGCCCAAAATGGAGAGCCGCATAAACAATCAGCCCCGTTACAATTGGCCGGAGGCCGTAAAACGAAGTTCGCATCCAGCCGCGGTCCGGCGAACGGAAGAAAAAGGCGGTAATCAGCACCACAACCGACAGCGACGGCAAAATCATGCCCAAAGTCGACACAATCGCGCCCCCGATGCCGGACAGGGAATACCCGATCAGCGTCGCCGTGTTGGTTGCAATGGAACCGGGCGCCATGCCCGCCAGCGCAACGATTTCCTCAAACTGTCCGCCCCCGAGCCAGCCTCTGCCGGCCGTCTCGCGCTGAATGACGGTCATTACCGCATAGCCGCCCCCAAAGGAGAGACAGCCGACTTTTAAAAATACAAGAAACAGCTCCCACAGCATAACCAGAACCCTTTCTAGATGTAATATTCGGGAAACTGCAGCTCTTGTTCTTCCTCTGCCGCGGGCTTCTCCGTCCGTACCTTGATGCCCAGTTTACGCTTCAGCAGCACGATCAGCATACCGGCCGCGGGACCGCCCAAAATCAGATAAACCGGATGAATTTTCGTAAAAAGCAGCAGGCCCACCGCGGCGGCGGCAATCACCAGTGTGGCCGCATCCAGAATGGAGGATTTGGCCATACGCAAGGCGGCTACGATCATCAGTGCGATAACCGAAGCATGGACACCCTTCAGGGCGGCCTCCACCTTCGGGTTTTCTTTGAACAGCACGCTGAAGAAGCTGAGCGCAAACACAATGGCAAACGTCGGCAGCGTAATCGCGGTCACCGCCGTCACGGCACCCAAAATCCCGCCCAGCCTATAGCCGATATAAGCGGCGGAATTGACAGCCACTCCCCCTGGAGCGGAACCGGCGATCGATACCATATCGCTCATTTCCTCTGTGTCCATCCATTTTTTCTTATGCACAATTTCCCGTTCGATCGTGGCGATCATCGCATAACCGCCCCCAAAGGTAGACGGCCCGATTTTAAAAAACACCGCAAACAGCTGCGGCAGCATCCCTAAGCCGCCGTTTGATTGTGGACGCATCTCTTTCGGTCTCCTTAACTATCGCAATAGGCCAATTATAGCAAATAAAGTTCATTTTGAATTAAAGTTTGGCGGATCTTAACAAATTCACTTTAAAAAATCGCATCTCCCCCTATCGGCAGCTCCAGTTTTTTAGATAATATAGCTATATAAAATTCATTTTGAAATTAAGTTTATTAATCCTATGATTTTAAGTGGAAATAAAAACGAGCGGCCGGTATACTTTGAATTAAATTAATTACATTATCCCGACTGTTTAAATAGGAAATGGAGACGGTTTATTGTGCCCCCACGCACCCAGCCTTCAATTAAAAAACAGGTATACGACCGGATTGCCCTTTTGGGCACCGCTTCAAAAGCCGATTTGCTGAAGTTCTTTGATCTCACCGGCAGCAGCATGACACGGCTGCTGGAGGATATGGTCGAACAGGGGATGATCATCGTGTCGGGCCTTGGCAACTCGACCGGCGGGCGTAAACCGCTGCTGTTCCGGACCAATCCGACCTACCGGTACATTTTGGGTCTTGAGATTTCGCGTATGCATTCCACTTTGGGTTTATATGATATGCACCTGACCCCCTTGTCCCAAAGCCATTGGACCATGGACAGCCGGATGACCCCGGACCGTCTGGTCCGCCATGTAGCGGAAGAAAGCGGGAACATGCTTGCCCGCCACGGCCTGCACGCCAGCCAGGTACTGGGCATAGGCATCGGTGCAGTGGGACCGCTGGACCGGAACAACGGCGTGATGCTGCAGCCCGAGTTTTTCCCTTCAGCCGCATGGAAGGATGTGCCTATCCGCAGCATGCTGGAGGAGCGGCTGAAGCTGCCGGCCGCACTGGACAATGGAGCCAATACGGCGCTGCTCGCCGAACATTGGGCGCTGGGCAGCGGGGAAATCGAGCATATGCTGTACGTGCATGCAGGGGTGAATCTCCGCTTCGCCGCCCTTTCCGGCGGCCGGATCATTCGTGGCGCGATCGACACGGAGAACGCCATCGGGCAGATGGTCGTTCAGGCCGGGGGACCCCGGCTCCGGCAGCAGGGCAACTATGGTTCGCTAGAGGCGTACGTTTCCCTGCCCGCGCTGGAAGACCGGGTGCGCGCGCAGCTGTCGCTTGGCCGGCCAAGCGTTCTCGGCCCGCTGGACCCGGAGACCATTTCTTACGGCGATCTGGCGGAGGCGCTGCGGCGGGACGACCCGCTAGTGCGGGAGGTTTTTTCGGAAGCCGCCGCTTATTTGGGGCTGGGTTTGGCCAACCTGATCAACACGCTGTGTCCCCAGTACGTTATCCTCGGGGGCCCGCTGGTGAATATCCACCCGCTGGTATCCGAAACAGCAATTCAAGCCGCCGGTGTAAATACACGGAATTCCTCAGGTTATCAGCCCTGCTACTCGCTGGGAAAACTGAAAGACGACGCGGTGGCAGCGGGCGCGGCGCTGATGCTCCTACAGGAGTGGGAAGGATAGCGGCAGGCTGCGGTTTGTGCGGCTGTCATGGCAAAACGTACGGCAGGCGGCAGCTTGTGCGGCGTTCGGGCAAGGCACACGGCGGACGCCCACCTGTTCACTTCCACTTTATTAACAAAAAAAGAGCTGCCCTTAGGACAGCTCCTGCCAAATACCGGACCGGGACAGGGATCGCTTCCCGCCTGTCCGTTTTTTTGTGTGGTTGATTATTCTCTTGTCTGCTTTTTTGAATTGCGCAAATCGCGTTTAGTTCATTCCCTCAGCGTCACTCCGGGGTACGCAGGTCCTGAAAAATCCGGTTCAGCAGCACCGCCGTCTGCGCCCGGGTCAACGTCCCTTTCGGATTAAAGCCCGCGCCTTCGCCCTTCATATAACCTTTGCCGACCATGTAGGCGACCGCCTCTTTCGCTTCCGGCGAGATGGCCCGGCTGTCGGCAAACGGCAGAGCCCCGCCTGCCTTCACCCCGGGCTCCGCATTCAGCGCGGCTGCCGCAAGCGCCGCCGCTTCCTGGCGGGTGAGCGGACGGCGCGCATTCTGTTCGCGAATCCGCGTCAGCCACGTATCGCCTTTGCCCTGCAGCCGGTCGAGCAGCGTCAGCAGCTCAGCGCGGTTCACCGCGTCGCCAGGGACGAATGCGCCACCGGCTCCTTTTCCGGCTACGATGCCGTGTGCGGCCAGCACCTCCACATCCTCCCGGGCCCAATGGCCGGTTAAATCGCGGAATACGCTTGTTCTCGCCGCGGCGGCATAAACGCCGTCTCCGGTAAGCTCAAATTCCAGTACACCGCCCGACGGCAGGGTTCCGGCCTGCACGTAAGTCCAGACTCCAGCGGAGGTTTCCTTGTACACACCGGTTTTTCGGGCATCGCCTGCGCTCGCATTCAGCTTGAGACGCAGAACTACAGGCTTGCCGGAAGTCCAGCCGTTTTTCACCTTGATGATGGATGAATTCAGAACCGTGTTAGAGACGCCGGTTCCGCCATTCACCTGCAGCGTGCCAGCTCCCGCTTCAAGCGACAGCTCGGCGTTTAGTCCCGCAGCAGTACTCCAATCTGCCAAAGTTCCGGCTGGAATAGTCAAGGAGAACGCCTCGCCCTCCAGGCGCAGTCCGTGCCCGGACTGCTTCAGCTTGTCCGCCTGCGCGGGGCTGAGCGATACGCGAACGGCCGCATACTGGCCGAACGGTACGTCGGCCAGCGGCAGCACCGCATCGCCGGCTGCACCGGCCGCCTGCAGCAGCGCGCTGTTCAGCGCCGCATCCGACACAGCCAGCACGGCGGACGGCAGCTTGGCCGTCCCCGCCTGCGCCGTTGTTGTCAGCGTTCCGGCGCGGTGCGCCCCGGCTGCTCCGGCTGCCGGTGTCCCGGCTGTAGCGGCCGGCGGGTTACCGGGCTGCGCCGGTTGGCCAGGCTGGCCGGGCTGGCCCGGATTACCCGGTTGACCGGGTTGTCCCGGCTCTCCGGGTTGGCCAGGCTCTCCAGGTTGTCCGGGTTGTCCGGGTTGTCCGGGTTGCCCAGGCCCACCCGGCTCTCCAGGTTCACCCGGCTGTCCAGGTTCGCCAGGACCTCCCGGTTCCCCGGGCTCCCCGGGTTCTCCCGGCTGACCGGGTTCCGTTACCGTCAGCCGCGCCCGGACCAGACCGGCCGCAGCGGTAGTGGCCCGGCCCTCATTCCAGATCAAAATATCGCCTAGCTCAAACGTATAGTCTCCCGCTTCCTGAGGCACAAACGTAAAGCGGGCAACCGAACCGGAGCCTGAATACGCCCCATCGGTCAGATGTACGCCATACTGCTGCACATTCCGCCCGTCCTTGAGCCGGAACGTGTTGGAATATTCGGCGAGCGGAACGCCGGGATGGCGGGCCTCCTGATAGGTGGCAAGCTCCACGCTCGGCAAAATGGCCAGCGGCTGAAGTCTGCCGTCATACGCCATGTTCAGCATCACGCCATACACCGACTGCGCCGCGGAAAACCGGACGTCCACGGTCACCGGCTGGCCGGCTTCGACAGTTGAGGCGCTGAGCGACGGCGTGACCGTAACCGCATCGCTGTCCGTGCTGTACCGGAGCAGCTGCGCATAGTCTTCATCCGCCGTTCCATTGCCGGCAATATCGTAAGCATAGATATAAAAATCATTTATGCCTTCCTTAACCGGCACGTTAATCTCAAAATAACCATCCGGAGACAGCACTCCATCCGCCTGACGGACCGAGCCGCCGGTGTCTGTGTACACCGCGGCGATCCCGAACAGATCCTGCACCTTGTAAGCACCGGTTTGGGCAATCAGATCCAGCAGCAAATCATCCACAATATCGCCATAGAGCACCGCCTGTCTGTGCCCGTTTTCAGATTCTACCTCTTCCAGCAGGACGGAGGAAATAACCGGCGCGCTTGTATCGACAGCAAAACTGTACGACCACTGATCCAGACGCTCCGCTCCACCGCCGTACACCGGCGTCACCCGGTAAAAGCCGTCATCCAGCGAAAACAGCTCGCCGCTTTCCCGGTCGTAGATCCGGCCGTCCCATTCCACTTCATACAAGCCTTTATCGAACGCATCGCCGTTCGCGTAGAGGTCACCAACCGCCACTGCGGTTCCACTACCAAAATCCAGACGTTCGACCTCCAGATGCAAGTCCGTCACCCGTTCATTTACGGAGAAATAAAGCCTGCTTGTGTCGTAAACTCCATCCCCGTTCGGCGAAAAAATCTGATCGCCCAGCAGCACATCGCTTACCGCATCCGGCTTCAGGTCTTCGCCCACCACAACGCTGAGCGGAAGGATAATCGTCCGGTCTTCAGGACCTGTCAGTTTGACAGCTCCTTCATACGATCCGTCTCCGGCTGCCTGCGCCACATTCAGTGCGACTTCAAAAGAGGCGCCTCCCGCCGGAACATGCACATCCGCCGATTCTGCGGCAGCTTCAATACCGGCGTGCCGCGTGTACCATTCAATATCGGCCTGATAATCCTGCGGCGCTCCCGACAGGTTGTCGATATAAACGGTTTTGGTTACCGTCGTATTCCGCGGCTGCAGCCCGTACGACAACGAACCCGTAAAATAAGAATCCGGTTCGAGTCCCGGCGTACCGAGGTTCAACCGCTCGAACACCTTGGCCACGGCCGGACTCTGGATCACATGCTCCAGATGAGGCAGCCCGGCTCCCTGCTCAAACCAGCCGTATTCGTAGCCTTCGCGGTCCGTCAGCGGCTCCGCACTGTTCATCAGCAGCGACTTGATCTGCTCCGGCTCCAGCGGAGCGGGCATGTGTTGTTCGCTTGCCTGAAGCAGCAGCGCCGCAGCCCCGGCGATATGCGGAGCGGCCATGCTGGTTCCCTGCTCTTCGGCATAAGCCGTATCGTAGGTTCCGTCCTGACTGGACCAGACCGGCACGGACGACAGAATATCCACACCGGGTGCAATCAAATCCGGTTTGATCGTGTAGTCCGGCATTCCAGGCCCACGGGAGCTGAATTCCGCCAAACGGGCAGGCTCTTCCGTCAACTCATAACTCAGCGTTCCGTTCCCGCGCGTTAACTCCCGTTTGATCGCTTGTCCTTCGTCCCGCGTTATTCCGTAGGTTGGCACGTAATCCCCCGTCCGGCTCAGTGTCGGGCGTATCGGCTCGGCTTCGTTATTGGCAATCAGCAGTGCAGCGGCCCCGGCCGCCTTCGCGTTTGCGGACTTGGCGGCGAACTCCAATTCCCCGCGGTCGACAAGCGCAATCGCGCCTCTGGCCTCCACCTTGGCAAAATCACTGGCTGTTCCCAGTCCCGCATAAACCACCTTCACGCCGGAGGCGTCTTCGGTGAGCTCAGGGGACAGGGAAGCGAGCAGGCCGTACACGGGCGCCGCATCGCCGATCTGGAAGACGGGCGTCACGACCGGCTTCGTTGAAGCGCCAACCGTAATGGCGCGGTGAGCGCCTGCCGGAGTCGTCATCGTAAACGCTCCATCCTCCCCGCTGTTGCCTGCGGCAATCACGACGGTGATCCCGGCTTTAACCGCATTATCCGCCGCGATAGCATCGGGTGCATAAGCCTGATTGAAGCCGGAACCAAGCGACATGTTGATTACATCCGCTCCGTCCGCCACAGCCCGTTCAATTCCCGCAAGGGTCTGTTCGGTTGTTCCGGAACCATAAGGTCCCAGCACCCGGTAGACATACAGCTCCGCACCTGGTGCTACCCCCGCGATAATCCCCGAGACATGCGTGCCGTGGGACGTCTCATAGGGAGAGCCGTCTTTATCCGGAGGACGGTTGTCCAGATTTTCCGTCTCGTAAGGATCGTCGTCGTTATCTACTAGATCGTAGCCGCCCGCATATCGGTCTTTAAGCAAAGGGTGTTCGTAATCAATCCCGCTGTCCAGCACAGCGACCTTCACCCCTTCGCCGGTAATGCCCTGCCCGGTGAGCGCGCCGGCGCCGATCAAATCGCCGTCCGCAATGGCAGGGAGCTGCCCAGCCTGTGCTTCTTCCGCCGTAATTGGCGCGGCATGGATCGTATGGTCCGGATAAACCGCTTTGACGCCGGGAAGCTTCAGCAGCTGATCCACTTTATTTCCCGGAAGCGTTACGGCATAACCGTTGAACACCTCCATAAATTCGCTGCCGGTTGCCGCTCCCAAGCGGGCAGCCGCCTGTTTGAAGGCAGCATGCTCCGACCGGAGCACATTGCGCTGCAAGGACGGCGAAAAAGCTGCTGTTCCTCCCTGCGCCGCCACTTTTGCCGGCTCACTCCGAAGCTCCACAATCACCTTGATCCTGGAGGACGAATCGGTTTGAGGCACAAAGTTTTTAGGAGCAGCCATAGCGCCAAACCTGGCGCTAAAGGCTTCAGCAATCCGGCTGCTATCCGTTTCCAGCTTGGGCGTTACGCCCGGAGCCTCCAGGAAATCCGCCGGTACCGGGGGCAGAAAAGGCGCGGAAGCGCCAAAAGCCGGCCCCGGAAACAACAGGGCGGCGGCCAGACTCAGGCTTGCTGCGCCTGCGCCCAGCTTGCGTAAATAATGTTTTGACATACGGACCCCCTAGTAGATAAATATGACCGGTGCATGCCCTGCGATCCGGTTCATGGACCAAACCTATCAAAATAGGAAAAACGCCTGATAATCACATCAATTTTACAGTTATTCAGGCATTCCTAATATGATTCTAAAGAACTATAATTTCATTGATAGAATGAAAATTCAGAGCACAAAAAAAACCGAAAACACGGACAGCTCTGCCGGCTTGAATTGCCGCTTTTGGCTCACTGTCCCTATCTTCGGATGTTGTCCCGCTTTTTTTAATAGTTTTTGCAGTTGTAAACTTGGCATTACGCCCGGGAATATCCAACCGCCCCGCCCGGGCCCAGGATAACAAAATGTCTGCCCGATGGCGAAAAACCGCACCGGATCTCTCCATCCAAACGGCCCGGATCGATCATCGCCGCTTGCTCCAGATACCGGTAGCCCGGCTGAAATACCTGCTCCAGAATAACAGAGGCCCTCGGCCACCAAGGATAAATCGTCTCCAGACGCCAGCCGTCTTCTGTCAAATGAATCCCGTCCCCCGCCTCGAATCCGAATATATCGATCGTCTGGCCGTGGTACGGGACGGTAAACCGGAGCATTGACTTGGCCAGACCGTCATACACCGTATCCGCATTCCTGTCCCGGTGCAGCCGCCCGCCTGTCCGCACATCCGTGATGCTGTAGCCCGATCCGCTCAGGAGCACAAGATGCTCCTCGGCATCCCAGCCGCAGGCCAGCACGCCGGAGGCGGGAACCGCCCACTCCCGCTCCCAGGGCCGGGGCGGCCTGGACGGCGACAGGGAGCGCGCACGGCTCAGCAGAAGCCGTTCATATTCGGCAAGCCGCTCGCCGCCGCCTCCGTTTCCGTTTTCCATTTTGCCCGCCTCCTTAATTGTTCCCCTTGTGTTAACTCATATAGGTAGCTTTGTAAGCTTTCCGCTGCTTCCAATAGTCGCCCGCAAACTTCAGGCTTGAGATCAATGTCAAAATCCCCGCGCCCAGAATCGACGTCCGTTCAAATACCAGATACAGCCCCACGGACAGGGCAAACAGCACGGCGGAAACCCCCAGATTCACCAGGTAAGATTTCAGCTTGCGTTTATCTCTTGCCTTTAGCGACTCCGTATCGGAAAAGATGGACGTTCCGGCTTCCGGATCAGTTGTGTAAAAAATATGTTTGGCGTATCTTTTGTTTGAGGACAGCAGCGTCCAGCCAGCCTCAGCGAACAACTCCCGGTACTCTTCGTAATCGGCTTTCCGCTCGAAAGTACGATAATCGATCCGGTAGACGAGACCGCTCCGGTCCGCTTCCGCAGCCGGTTCAAAACGGTATTGGCAGGTGTCCATGTCCTCCGAGTCATAGCTTTGGAGCCGCCAGCCCTCGTCCAGCATGGCGTGAAGCCAACGTTCTTCTTCCGCCAGGCTGATAAATTTCCGGCTCACTTTCTTGATGCCGCTATCTTTATTCATGTTCATCCTCCTCATTCCCCAATACCTGCTGCGTAAACCGCATCATCCGCCGCAGCCGGCTGCGTTCCTCGCGCAGCACTTCAAGCCCTTTGGGAGTGATCGTGTAGGTTCGCTTCTTCCTGCTGTCCTGCTCCTGTTTCAGCGTCTCGATCAGCTTCTGGGCCTGCAGGTTGTTCAATACCCCATACAGTGTCCCGGGCGCAATGATGAACTGGCCGCCGCTGACCTGCTCAATTCGTTTAATAATGCCGTATCCGTGCAAAGGCTCGTCATGCAGCGCCAGCAGCACAAGATAGGTTGACTCGGATAAAGGAGTCATAGCTGTCCCCCTATATATTGACCCTCGATATATTGTTACTCAAAATATAAGTGATAATATATCGGGTGTCAATATATTGTGAGACATGAAAAAGCCCCCGCAGTGAGTTGGAATTCCATCCTTCACTTTGAGGGCTTGTATGTTTTAAACCGGATTATGCTGCCAAGCAACATGCGGCTGGCGTGATTTTAATTGGAGCATTAGCCGCAGTACCCGAGGTCGCCGTTATCTTGACGGAGCATCGACGCGGCACGCACAGCTGCCATCACTTTGATGGTGTATTACCCTCAGCACGTGCAGCCGCCGTTATCTTGACAGCGCATCAGCCGCAATACTAGTACAGCCGCACTCTATCTTGACAGTGCATCAGCCCCAGCACCCTCGCCCGCCGTTACCAAGCCCAAAAATCAAGCGCCGGCATCTTCAAGCGCGGCCAATCCCAGCGCAACCGCCCCGCACAGCCCGGCCTGCTGGCCGAGTCCCGGCGGCACGATGTAGCCTTCGATGCCATCGGTAAGGGCGGCGGCGCTCACATAGCCGTTCAAATAGCGCTTTACCTCATCCCGGATCAGCGGGAACAACTGCGGCTGCTGCATGACGCCGCCGCCGAGGATGACCTTCTCCGGCGAATTCAGCAGGACCGCCCCGGCAATGGACTGCGCGATGTAATACGCCTCCAGCTCCCAAGCCGGGTGTCCGTGCGGAAGCTCCTGCCCTTTGAGCTGCCAGCGCGCTTCGATGGCCGGTCCCGACGCCATGCCTTCCAGGCAGTCGCCGTGGTAAGGGCAATTGCCGGCGAAGTTGTCGTCCGGATGCCGGCGGACCGGTACATGGCCGCCCTCCGGGTGAACAAGCCCGTGCACCGCCCGTCCTTCCAGGTACACTCCGATGCCCACGCCTGTACCAATCGTGTAGTACAGACAGCTGCGCAGACCCCTGGCCGCGCCCCATGCCGCTTCGCCGATCGCCGCCGCATTCACGTCGGTGTCCCAGCCCATGGGAACCGGGAATTCGCGCCGCAGCGCGCCCAGCAAATCGAAGCCGCTCCAGCCGGGTTTCGGCGTTGTCGTAATCGATCCGTAGGTTGGGCTATCAGGACGAAGGTCAAGCGGTCCGAAGGAGCCGACGCCAATCGCCTCCAGTTTATGGCCCGCAAAATAAGCCAACACATTTTTTATCGTCCGCTCCGGCGTCTCCGTCGGGAAACTGACCCGGTCCAAAATGTCCCCTGCTTCATTCCCGATTCCGCAGACGAATTTGGTTCCGCCCGCTTCAATAGCGCCTATCCGCATTGTTTCGTTCCCCCTCCCTCTCCTTACCGTGCTTGTTCCTGCGGAGAACCGGCCGGCTGAAGGCTGTAAACCGCAAGCGACGCCAGTTCAAGCCGCGGATCGGAAGCTGCGAAAGAGAGTCCTTTGGAATCCGGGTGCGGGAAAATCAAATCGGTAATCACGGCCCGTCCGCCGTCCGCAAACACTTCGACAGAGGAACGGTCCACAAAAATCCGCAGCTCCACCGGGCTACCGCTGCCAAGCGCGGCGCGGTGAACGCCCGCGAACTGCTCATGGAACTCAAATCGTCCTGAAGCGGTACGGTCCACATACACTTCATTGGCATCAGCATCCACACCGACCCGCGTCACGCATCCGTCCTGGCCTTTTCTCAAATCAAACGAACACGAAGCGCCGGCAGGGAGCGTTACATTCAGTTCATAACTGTCCAGCTGCAGCCCGCCAAGAGCCTCTGCCGCTTCCGCCGCTGTTACGTCCGTTAGCGACAGCACCGGAACACGAATCCGCTCCAGCTCCCGCACAGGCTCCTGGATCAGGACAAGCCCGTCCTCCCGCGTTTCCAGCCGCAGTTCTCTAGGCAGCGTCATCGCACCGCGGAAGCCCTCCGTCGGGGTCAGGTTGGCATACTTCCAGTTGCTCATCCAGCCGACATACAGTCTTCTTCCGTCCTCCGCCGGCACATCGGACCAGCTGACGCCCGCATAGTTGTCCCTGCCGCCGTCCAGCCAGCGTACCTGATGCGAATCCTCGTCCGGTGTAAAGGCCAGCCCGTCGAAATCCCCGGTAAAATACTGCGTCCGTGAGCCTTCCGGGTATTCGGGACTGTCGCCGATACTGACCAGCATCACCCATTTCGTTACTCCGCTTTCCCCTCCGGCCGTGAGCGGGAACAAATCCGGGCATTCCCAGACGCCGTCATGGAAGCCGATGCCCTCGCCAAATTCACTCGCAAAGGTCCACGCCTTCAGGTCGGGCGAATGGTACAGCCGCACCGTCTGCCCGCACGCCAAAATCATTACCCACCGGCCTGTTTCCTCATGCCAAAACACCTTCGGATCGCGGAAATCGGGCAGCGACGCTTCGCTCAGCACGGGGTTGCCTTCATATTTGATCCAGGTTCTGCCTTTGTCCTTGCTGTACGCCAGACTTTGCGTCTGCACCTGCGGACGGCCGTTTTCAGCTTCGATATGATGCGTAAAAATGGCGACCAGTCCCGGCTCCCCATAGAAAAACCCGGTTGTATTCTTCCAGTCCACCACGGCGCTGCCCGAAAAAATCGCCCCATGTTCATCCGGCGCCAGCGCAATCTCCAGCTCTTCCCAGGTTACCAGGTCTCTGCTGACCGCATGCCCCCAGTGCATAGGCCCCCAGGTCATGCCATGCGGATGATGCTGGAAAAAGAGATGATATTCCCCCTCAAAAAACACCATTCCGTTTGGATCGTTCATCCACTTCGCCGCCGGAGAAAAATGATACCTGCCCCGGTCTTCGTGTTTCGTTATTGTCGACATATGCTGCCATTCTCCTTTGTAAAAGCACCCGCCGCCGTCCGGCGGCGGATGCCTGTCATCTTGGTGCATTACTTCGAAGCGCGGTCATACCCGGATTGCTTGATTTCCAGCCATTCCTGCAGGCCCAGACGGTCCAACTCCTTAAGGTAGCTGTCCCATTCCGCGTCAATCTTGCCGTTTTGGTACCATTCCGTCCGCATCCGCAGCACATACGCAAACAAGTCGGTTTCAATGGTGGTCAGACGGTCCAGCTCCTCCAGAGAGTGGAACACGTTTGGCATGCTTTGTTCCGCTTTCATGTGCGGGGCCATCACTTCCTTGACGATACGCAGCCGTTCTTTGGCGTCGTCCGGAAGGGTTGTGTATTTGCCGTAATAGCTGTCGAGAATCGCCAGCGGCCCGCCGACACTTGTTTTCTCCCGCAGCTCAACCGGCGCGGTGCCGTTCAGCGGCAGATGCTTCAGGGATTTGGTTGCTTCGTCGTATTCAAAAATATTTTGCTGCGTCTCGTCCCCATACGTTCCCCAGTTGTCCTGTACCGACTGGATTGGTTCGTACAGCTTATCCACCCATTTTGCGGTCGCTTCCAGATTTTTATTGGCGCTGGTTACGACCATCCGGCCGCGGTGGAAACCAAGAGCGTTCGTTTGGGCGACATTGGTTTCCCCGTCCGGCCCGGCCACAGGCGGCATCACGTCATAGCTGTCGTTGGCGCCCGAAATATTGCTTTTGTCCCAGGAAAAATACAGCCCGTATTTCTGGTCCTTCCCTTTGGCAAGGTAGGTGCTCCAGTCCTGCGTGTACGCCTCGACGTCGATCAGGCCTTCCTTATACAGCTCGTTGATGTATTTGACGGCTTCCTTGTACCCTTCCTCGGCCGGTGTAAAAACCACTTTCCCTTCGTTCGTCACCACCGCATGGTCCGGGTTCTCCCCAAGGCCAAAGGCGGCGAACAGGAAGGCCAGATCTTCGGCTCCCGGCTTATTAATGAAGGACAGCGGAATTTCGTCTGCCTGCCCGTTGCCGTTCGGGTCCTGCGTCTTGAAGGCGATCAGCACCTGCTTCAGCTCTTCGGTCGTCTTCGGCATATCCAGGCCCAGCTTCTTCAGCCACTCCACGTTAATCCACGGCACCGCGTCCACGGCCTGAATCCGCTCTTTGCCGCTGCCCAGCTCCTCGATCCACGGGAACGCGTAAATGTTGCCGTCCGGCGCGGTAATCATACTTTTATACTCCGGCGCTTCTTCCAGCACTTTTTTAAAATTCGGCATATGCTGTTCGATCAGGTCGTTCAGCGGGATAATCGCGCCATCCTTCGCCAGCTTCAGCAGCTCATAATCGCTGTAGCCCGCATCAAAAATCGCATCCGGCAGGTCGCCGCTCGCCATCGCCAGATTGCGTTTTTCCACAAACACGTCTTTCGTGAAGTTTTTCCAGTTGATATGGACGTTTGTGGCTTCCTCCAGCCGCTTATTGATCAGCTTTTCGTTTGGATCTGCCGGAGCCAGCGGCGAACTCTGGGTCATCATGTTCAGCGTTACCTTGCCATTCGGATCCTGCTGCTCGCTCGCCGCGGCGCCTCCGTTACTCCCGCTGCTGCAGGCGGTAAGCAAAATAGCGGTTGCCAAAAAGGAAGCGGATACGGTTTTCAGCGCATAACGTTTTTTTGTGTTTGTTGTCATCAGGTTGACCTCCCAATTAGATGGTTCGGCACGCCGCCTGCTTCTCATGGATAGAAAAAGACGGGATACAGCAGGCGCAGCGCCGGTTTGGGTAACTGTATGTGCATCCGGCCCCTATTTCAGCGAACCGACCATGACACCTTTTTCAAAATACTTCTGGAAAAACGGATACATCGCCACCAGCGGCAGACTGGAGATAACAATGGCCGCGTATTTGATGATCTCTGACAGCCGTTTCATTTCCGCCATCGCCAGCTGGTCGCCGATCATGCCCGGATCAACCTGGTTCTGGATCAGGATCGAGCGGAGAACTAGCTGCAGCGGATGCAGATTCGGGTTGTCGAGGTAGATCATGGCGTCGAAATAAGAGTTCCACTGGCCGACAAAAGCGTACAGCGCCAGCACAAACACAATTGGCTTCGACAGCGGCAGCACGATCCGGAAAAACACCGTCGCGTCGGACGCGCCGTCGACATCCGCCGCCTCCCGCAGCTCCTTGGGCACGCCTTTAAAGAAGGTCCGGGCCAAAATAATATTCCAGACATTAACCGCCCCGGGGATTACAACCGCCCAGATGGTATCGAGCAGGCCCAAATTTTTGACCAGCAGGTAAGTAGGCACCAGCCCGCCCCCAAAGAACAGGGTGATCAAAAACAGGGTCATGACAAGTCCCTTCCCCTTCAGCCGGTCATCGGACAGGGCATAACCGGCGAAAACGGACACGGTCACAGTGATGAACGAAAACACCACGGAGTACAGCACCGCATTCCCGAATCCGCGCACCATGGCGGGATTGGACAAAATCTTTTGATAACCGTCGAGCGTCCAGTCCGACACCCGGAACGATAACCCCCGGCTCAGCAGCACGGACGGGTCCATAAAAGAAGCAACTACGATATACAGCAGCGGGATCACGACGATCAGAACGGCGAACGTCAGAACGACGGCGTTGATGCCGAGCAGAATCCGGTCCCGGCCGGTAGGCTTAATGGTCATTGCAGTTTCTCCTTCCCCTTAGTAAAGACCGTCGCCGTCGTTCAGCTTTTTGACGATAAAATTGACGGTAACCAGCAGCACGACGTTAATGACGCTGTTGAACAGACCAACGGCGGCGGAATAAGCGTAATCGCCTGCCTGCAGACCCATTTTGTAAACATAGGTCGGAATGATCTCCGAGGTCGGCAGGTTCATCGCCGTCTGCATCAGGTACGCTTTTTCGAAGCCGATCGACATGATGCCGCCTGCGGCGAGAATGAAGACAATCGCCATAATCGGCCGGATGGTCGGCAGATCAATATGCCGGATGCGCTGCAGCAGGCTGGCTCCGTCGAGATTGGCGGCGTTGTGCAGCTCGGGATCCACATTGGCCAGCGCGGCGACGTAGATGATGGAAGACCACCCGGCCCCGGTCCAAATATCCGACAAAATGTAAATCCACCTGAAGTATTCAGGCTTCGACATAAACATTACCGGTTCACCGGTCAGCCAGACGACCAGCTGATTAATGGGCCCTGTCGGCGACAGGAAAATAAACAGCATGCCGACGATGACGACCACGGAAATGAAGTTCGGGGCGTACAGGAACAGCTGGATGTTTTTTTTGACCCCGGCCTTCCGCACCTGGTTCAGCATCAGCGCAAGAATAATCGGCACCGGAAAGCTCAGCAGAAGCCCGAACAAGCTTAATTTAAGCGTATTCATAAAAATCACTTCAAAGTTCGGCGAAGACAGGAATTTGTCGAAATGCTTCAGTCCCACCCACTCGCTGCCCAAAATGCCTTTGATTGGGCTGAAGTCCTTAAATGCAATCACCGCACCGTACATCGGCCCGTATTTGAAGACCAGAGTCAAAATCAGCGCCGGCGCCAGCAGGAGATATAAAAAATAATGCTTTTTCAAATATTCGAGCGGACTCCGCCTGCCGGTGCGAACCAGCGCCGCTCCGCTATCTGTGGCCTTCATCATATTTTGCAAAGTTTATGCCCCCGTTTCTTAAGAAGTTTGCATTTGCCAACGGAAAAGGCTTCCAATGGTTCACACATTAACGCATCTGATGCCCCTTCAATTTATCAAATGCGCCTTCATCCGTCAATACATTTTGTAAAATTATAATTGTGCATTTGGTAACTTGTTATTCTCATATTGAATAAATAAATGTAAAAATATCATAAAAAAGTGGAGGAAAAGCCGTGTTTTATCGGGAGAAAGCCTTACCATTCAGTGATTAAGAGGAAAATGGTGGGTAATATGAATCAATTTAGTTGTTCAAATGTAATCTTAATTTTACATTTGTAAACTTATCATTGCTATTCTCGTTGAAATAATGTACATTTGTAAATAAGAACACTTATCGAATGCACAAGACAGAAAGATATCGACTTTTTGAGGTGACAGGATGGCGAAAGAGAAAGTAACGATTCAGGATATCGCCGACGCACTCGGCATTTCGCGAAACACCGCCTCCAAAGCGCTGAACGGAAGCGGAAGCCTGCCGGAAGAAACCCGGAACAAGGTAATCAAGAAAGCAATTGAACTTAAATACAAGCAGTTCGCTTTTATGGATAATGACGGCATCCTGTCCAAAAGCTCGGGCAATATCGCCCTCTTAACCCAAAACCTGCCGAATACGTCGCATTTCGGGTCGGGGCTGATCAGCGGTCTAGAACGCCGCATCAGCGCGGAAGGCTACAACTTGTCCATTCACATCATCCGCGACATCGAGCGCAAAACGCAGTCCCTGCCGAACAATTTCGACAGAGCCAACGTGGACGGCATCATTTGTATTGAGCTGTTTGATCTGGAATACAGCGAGTTGATTACGGGTCTCGGGATTCCGACTATTTTTATCGACTGCTCCGCGCATGTATGCTATCCGGAGTTCCACGCCGACGTTTTGCTTATGGAAAATGAACACAGCACCTATCAGGTTACGCGGAAACTGATTGAAGGCGGATACACTACGCTGGGGTTTGTCGGGGATTATAATCACTGCCGCAGCTTTCATGAGCGCTGGACCGGCTTTAACCGGGCGCTGAACGAGGCGGATATCCGGCTGGACCGCTCCCAGTGCATCGTGGACGACGACCGGCTGTTCTCCACACCTGGCTGGATCGACGAACAATTGAACAGTATGGAGGCGCTTCCCTCCGTTTTTGTCTGCGCCAATGACTACATTGCCGTATCGTTAGTCAAAAACCTGAGGAACCGGAACCTGTCGATTCCGCAGGACGTGGTAATCTGCGGCTTCGACAACGGGCCGGAATCCGTTATTGTGGAGCCTCATCTGACAACCGTACACATTTACAGCAACGAGATGGGCATCAAAGCCGCCGAGATGCTGCTGTCGCGGATTCATGATCCTTCCCAGCCTTATCAGGTGTCGCATATTTACACGAAGCCGATTTTCCGGGAGTCGACGCCGAATATCGAGTGATTGAACCGCTGTTCTTCCGCATCCGCAGACGTATCCGCCGCATCCGTATCCATATCCGCATGCAAAAATGGGACAGGCCCTTGAGTCAAGATATGGCGTGACACAGGACTGCTCCTTTTTCGAAACGAAACGGGCTTGGGTGAATGCATAGAAGCAGTCTAACCATCCGAGGCCAAGATTCAAACCGGCCTCGTGCGCTCCGGATCCACTTTATGTGAAAATCCATCCAAATCCATGGCGCTAATTGGCCACCACAGTGATTTTGTATGATTTTTCGTACAAAATTGTAATGGAGAGCTCTCATCGCGAGGATTTTGTATGATTTTTCGTACAAAGTTCTCTCGCAGAGGTGCGTCCAGTAATTTAGTATGTTTGCGTATTCCTACACCATGGGACCCATTGGTACAAAAAATAGCCGGACCGGACGGAAGAAATCCTCACTTCCGGTTCGGCTTTCTCTTTTTGGCGTTTCTTCTCGCTTAATGAGCTTCCGCCGCCGTGTTTCTATTAATTGACGATGATTGCTGTCTTACCCATCGAAGACCGCCAACTTAGTTTTTGTTAGATGGTCGCCCACTCAGCGCATGAATGTCAAGCCTCTTGACGCACGGATGCTCAACCAGATTATTTCGTTAGCCGATCAGCCTCTTGTCTTGGCCACCGAGGTTCCGCCCACCCGCTCTCAAGGACGTTAGCCGTTATGACTGCTTCTGGCGGTGAGCTACTATGACTCGTTCTGGCAGTCAGCCTCTACGGATCGTTCCATCAGTCAACCTTCATGGTTGGTTCTGGCAGTCAGCCTCACGGGTTGTTCTAACGGTCAACCTCCATAGTTAGTTCTTGCGTCCAGCCAGCATCCCGGCTCCACTTAAGCAACAAGCCAGCCCGCACCTACTCCGTCCCCCACTGGGCCATCATCCCCTCGGCCATTTTCCGGTCTGCGTCTCGGCCGGTAATCAGCGCAAATTTTGCCACCTGTACGGGATAAGCCGCCCACTGTTCGGCAATATGCTCCAACATGCGGGGCCATGTTCTGCCTCCCGACCGTTCGTACCGGGACAGCAAATCCCGTGTCCCTTCTTCGCCAAACAGCGCATACAGGATAACAAAATCTTTGCCCGGGTCCGCCACCTCCGCCTCCGTCCAGTCAATCAGACCCGTTACCCGCACCTGTTCGTCAACCAGCAAATGCGGCGGGTGCAGATCCCCGTGATACAGCGCGGAATAGCCGGGCCAAAAGCTGTCGGTGGACAGCCACCGGTTCCAACGGTCCTGCAGCTTGGCGGGAACAGCAAAGGACTGCTGGATTTCTTCCATATCCGCAGCGAACTTCCGTCTCGCCTCTTCCGGACTTTTGCAGCGGATGCCCGCCCGGGCCGCCGCTTCGGGATCGATCCGGTGAAGCGCCGCCAGCACGGCGGCAAGCGAATCCTTAAACGCTTCCGGCAGCTCCTCCTGCGGCACTCTCCATGCATAGCCGCCTCCCGCCGGATCAACCGTGGCGACCGGATGCCCGCCAAGCAGCGGATAAGCGATCAGCTCCGGGGTGAAGATAAGCCAGTCCGGCACCTCCGCCGGAAGCTGTCCCGCGATAAACTGGAGCACCTTGCGCTCATTGACCGCCCGCTCCCATACGTCTTCCCGTCTCGGTTTGCGGAGGACCCAGTCCCTTCCCTCCGTATCCTGCGTAAACGCAACAACAAAATCCATTCCCGATTCATTCACGTCCCAGCGCCCGGGCAGCAAACGGAGACCGTTCCGTTCCGCCAGCTCCAGCAGCTCGCGCCGGTTATTTTCATTTGCTTCAGATAAGGTACTGCTCATTGTACATCGCCTCCTATTTGGCCAAATCCATAAAAAAACACAGACTCCAGGTGTCTGTGCGGCCGTAATCAAGGACGAAATGTCTCCCGTGCAAAAGAAGAAGAGCCCAGACAATTCAGGCGGCTCCACCACCCCAATGACTGAACTGTCCCATCCGTAGAAGATCACATGTAGACAGACGAATCCCGATTACCCTGCGCAAAGACAGAGGAGCAAGAGCTAAAACAGCATTTCACAGCAGCTCCAACCGGGATTGATCAATCACACGTAACCCTCCTTTCATCATCTTTTTTTATTGTAACAGACCCGCCGATCTGATCCTACAAAATTTTGGAATTTAACCAAATGAATATCTCCTGGAGCTGACCCCATCCCGGGATGCGCGCTCCTCCAAGAACCGGTCGCTTACACTCCAAACACGGGTCGGTTACACCCCCAACACCGGTCGCTTACACTCCAAACACCAGCGTCCCTACCGTCATATAAAGAATGGCCAGACAGAAGATAAGTACAGGTACAAACAGAAGCAGCCAATCCAGCGTGGAGCCCGTTCGTCTCCAGGACAAAAACGCAAACACACTCCCAAGCGGCGGCAGTACATAAAGCGCCGCGATGCCCAAACCGTCAGCCTTTCCTCCATGAATCCACAGCCCGTCAATCCCCGCCAGCAGCAGCGCCACGGAAAAAATTACAACAGCAACTGACCGGCATCGGATTTCTTTAGCCACTTTTGGGCACCTCCCTGGTCGTTTGCATATTCTTTATAAATCTCTATTATTGAATGTTTGTACATACTTGTTTAGAGCGTGTCTGAAAACTAAAGAATCATATGGTATGATATGAGAAAAACGAATGGAGAAACAAACATGATTCCAAGGCGGTACGAAATAACCGATGAGCAGTGGGAGCAAATAAAGGACATGTTCCCGCCCTATCAAACAGGACATCCGTCAAAATTAAGTAATCGCACGATGTTTAATGCCTTACTTTGGATCGCCCGAAGCGGTGCGGCATGGCGAGATTTGCCGGAAGAACGTTATGGTTCATGGAAAACCGCCTACAGCCGCTTTTGCAAATGGAGAGACTCCGGACTCCTCATCTCGATCTTCCAAGCCCTTCAGATCGAACCGGATTTTGAGAACGTGAGCATTGATTCTACATCGGTCAAAGCCCACCAACACAGTGCGGGTGCAAAAAAAACGCAGACGGACACGAAGTGAATCAACACATCGGCGTCAGTCGTGGCGGCAAGACAACCAAACTTCATACGGTAGTCGATGGATTAGGAAATCCTCTAGCCTTTCTTCTGACGGGTGGCCAAGTTTATGATTCCGTTCCAGCGATCGAATTGCTCCAAGAGCTGGATATTACGGGAAGCCATATTCTTGGCGATAAAGCCTATGGCTCCGAAGGCATTCGGAGCTGGATTACGTCTAAACAGGCCACTTACACCATTCCACCTAAAGCGAACAGTCAACATCCATGGAAAGTCTATTGGTATCGGTACAAAGAACGTCACTTGGTTGAATGCTTTTTCAGTAAAATCAAACACTTTCGCCGCGTGGCGACTCGTTACGACAAGTTGGCTAAGTCATTCCTCGCGTTTATATACCTTGCCTCCATTTTCAAATTGACCCAATGATGAGTTTTCAGACACGCCCTAGATCTTCCCGAAAAATTTCGGTATATTGCCCTTCAGTGTAATCATTCACCACATCCCGCCAAAAGTGCTGCGCCGGGCGGTTTTCACTGATCTGGACAACTGTCCAAACCGCTTTGTAAAGGTTAAACGCTTGCACTGCCGCCGACTTTCCAATTCCTTTTCTCCGATATTTCCTTAATATCAAAAAATCATAGATGACATGGATTGGATCGGGATCCGTATCGTAATTATCGAAGAGGATGATCAAAAAACCGGCGATCTTTTTGTCATAACAGATTAGAAACGGATTCCATCTGGGATCTTCCCAGTAATGTTCTAAGTTAATGGAGAACGGTCCATCCAACCCTATATCCATATTGGTGTATGGACTAAACTCATGTTTATAATATTGATACAGATTGTAAAGAACTTGTTTTTCTTCCTTCCCATAATTAGTACAAGGCCTATTGTAATATTCTTCCTCCTCCTACTCACACAGCTTAACACACCATCAAGTGTTTAACCTAGAGTCTGTACGCAAACTTATTTCAGCCATAACCTCATCGAAATCAATGTGAAAAGAGCCTTGAACATGCTGGCTGTCTTTTTCATAGTCTGATCGTTTGCTTGCTTTGCCCCCTTTGCGCCGGCCCCATGCGGATGCACTCGGACTATGGTGGTATCCATCATCATCTGCTCAAAATCGGGTTCAATGGTAATATGTTTCAGGATTTCACCCCAGATTCCTGCCTTTTGTAGCCGCCAGAGCAAGTATGGGTACAAGTTGACGGACTTAGAGGACCTTATTTGCTGTTTATTCCGTGTTTTGGCAAAGTGACGGACTCAGATGCCCCTATTTACGCGGAGAATCCATAGTTTGTATGGTTTCGGTACGAATAACGGATCTGGAGTCCGCCAAGGCATACCCAAGCCCAAGAATTTCAGAAATAACGTCCGCTGGGTCCGGAAAGACCTCTGTATCGCGTGCTGTGGTAATCCGCTGCAGGTGTGTCACAGGAGAGGATTCGTAGATCGATCTGACAATAAACAGGTGTAGCTCCAGGGTTGTTTGCGTACACACCCTAAAACTTTTTACAAAAACTATATTTTTTATCGTCCGGCGGTGCTATACTCCACTTATTAAAACACTTTTAATAAGACTCGAACAAGGAGGGAGGCCGTGCATTCCCACAACACGCTCCAGGTCAAAAAAATCAATGTGGAGCTGGTCAAAAACACCCTGAAAGCGGCGGGTACCGGCACAAAGGCCTCGATCGCCGGGTTGACCAAACTGAGCGTCGCGACCTGCGGAACGATCCTGAACGAACTGGCCGCCACAGGCGAAGTGATTGAGCTGGAACCGGACGAATCCCACGGCGGCCGTCCAGCCAAGCAGTACAGGTACAACTCCAACTTCGGCTACGCGGTGTGTCTTCTCGTTCGGGCGGAAGGCGGCCGGTTTTGGATCCGCTGTTCTGCCGTTAACTTGAGCGGCGAACCGGTCCAAACCGAAACGCTGCACCTGGAGACCATCGGGATGGAGACGATCGACAGCCTGATCGGCAGACTGATTACGGAATTCGGCAATGTTCAGGCGATCGGGATCGGCATCCCCGGTGTTGTCCATAGCGGCAAAATCGGCGTATGTGATGTGCCCGAACTCGCGGGTGCACCGCTTGGACCGTATCTCGAAGAGAAATACGGCATGGAAATCACGATCGAAAACGATATGAACATGACCGTCTACGGGCTGTACCACCTGCAGCGTTTTGAGGAGGATACCACGTTTGCAGTGGTTACGTTCCCGGCGAATCAATTCCCTGGGGCCGGCTTTATCGTCAACGGCGGAATTGTATCCGGCAACACTCATTTTGGCGGTGAAGTCTCCTTCCTGCCCTTCGGCTTGACCCGCGAGGAGCAGCTGGAGCGGCTGCACACTGAAGACGGCTTTATTCCGCTTGCAGTGAACATTCTCAGCTCGGTCATCGTCATGATCAATCCGGCAGCCATCGCCATCACGGGTGAACTGCCGCGGGAGGCGCAGCTGGACGAACTGTACGCAGGCTGCCTGAACTATATTCCCGAGGAGCATATGCCAGCGCTTTTTATCAAAAACAATACCGAAGAAGAATACATGACAGGCCTGGTGACCGCAACGCTGGAAAGCCTGACGTACCGGCTGCAGCTGATTGCCAGAAGATAACTAGAAGGAGCGTTTCGAGATTGAAGAAATTCCGCGTCAATTTTAACAAGATTTATATGATGCAGCTTGCAACCATCTTTTTGGGTTTTATCGTATTTGGCTTCTCGGAAAATATTAAAGGCCCCGCCATCCCCCGCATTCAATTCGATTTTGGCTTGGGTGAATCGGAGCTTGGCGCTTTGCTGTCGCTTAACGCACTGGGTTACCTGATCGCCTGTTCGTTTACGGCTTACCTTACCCGGATCTGGGGGATCAAATGGGTCACTATCGCCGCTTTTGCGTCAATGGCCGGCTCGGGCATTTTGATTTTTGTGTCGCAGCATTACGCTCTGTTTTCCGCCTCCTACTTTTTGATGTATATCGGCAACGGGATGCTGGAGATCGGACTCGCTATTCTCGGGGCGCGCATCTTTGTAAAAAATGCAGGGACCATGATGAATCTGTCCCACGGCTTTTACGGCCTCAGCTCCATGGTGGCGCCGCTGGTGGCGACCGGCCTGATGAAAGTTACCATCGGCGGGTATACGCTGGACTGGCGCGGCATGTATCTGGTTGTGCTTTCGCTGTCCATTGTGCCGATTTTGTCCGCGCTCTTCAGCACTTTTCCCGGGGATGACATCAAGCATGAAGACCGGCTGCCGCTGAAGACGCTGCTGCGCGATCCGGTGCTGTGGCTGATGGTGCTGATTTTGTCTTTTGGCGTGGTGTCCGAGCTGGCTGTCGGCGGATGGCTGGTTAACTTTCTGGAAAAAGCCTACGACTGGGACCCGGTAAGGGCGTCGGGGATGCTGTCGGTCTTTTTCTTATGTTTCACGCTGGCCCGGCTTGTGCTGGGACCGGTAACGGACAAAATCGGATTTACGCTGTCGCTGATTCTGTTTTCGGCATTTTCCGCCGTCTGCACCTTTGCCGCCCTGCTGGCTGGCGAACGTTATGCCTTCCTGTTTGCGCTTGCGGGGATTGGCATTGCGATGATTTATCCAACCGTTATGGCGTTTATTGCAAACCGCTATCCCAACGGAAGCGATACGGCGATTACCTTTACGGTAACGCTGATGGGACTTGGCAGCGTGGTGGGCAACTACCTGATCGGCGGCATTATCGAGGGAGTGAAACATCTGTACGGCTCCGGCACACAAACCGGGCTCCTTCGCGGACTTCAGGCCGGCTACGGTTTTATCGGGCTGTGTGCGGCGCTGTGCTCGGTCGCGGGCCTCATTTTGTTCGCTTATCTGAAAAAGCGCCGGGAAGTGATATAAATTTGGCAGACATTAAGTTTAAGATTTGACTTTTAATACCAAATATAACCTGCGTTGACACTGGGTTCCAATTTTGTTATGGTAGGGCTGTAGGGCATTTCGCTTAACCTTTTAAGCGGGATGTCTTTCGTTTATATAGGCAGGCCATTCCCGCACACTACTAAGCAGATGGAGGAATAACATGAACAACTATTTGTCCAATCCCATGATTCTGAGCAGAGGGGGCGAAGTCTACTATGAGCCATAGTCTGCTGCTGGAAGGATCGCGCACCCAGCTGGTGAACCAGCTGGTGTATTTTGATGACGGATTGCTGAGCTTTCTGGATGAATACTGCCCGGAGCGGAATTCCCAGCGTGCACTCGTCGAGAAGACGATTGCCCAGTACAGCTCCATCCTGGAGAGCATTCTGCAGGATTTTACGACCGACAAGCTGAATGCTTATGCCTTAATCGGCAGCAAGGTCACGGTCCAATACTTAGATGATCAATCAACGGAATCCTATATCATCGTGTTCCCCGCGAACGCCGACCCGGAGCGCCACCGGATTTCGTTCCTCTCCCCCTTGGGACTGCAGCTGCTGATGGCGCAAAAAAATGACGGCTACGAACTGGAGGTTCCGTCTGGAATGATTCCGGTGCGGATCCAGGATATTCAGTTTTACAACGACGGAGGCGTGGAGTAATCTTCGGTGTACTTTTAATCAGGCGTTGAGGGATTTGCATGTAGGCGGCGAAGCAGCCGCAGCTCCCGTCCAGCTTCAAGCAGCGGGTACGCAAGTGAAAATTAAGGCGGGGCGATGGTTTTTCGCTCTGCCTTTTTTGCTTTCTCCCATAGTTGCTGTAACGCCTAAGCATAACGCAGAAAGAGCCGATGGATAAGGCGGTCAGCCAGCATACGCATGGACTGGTCTTTTCCGCCTATGGTATGTTATGGAAGAGCCTAATCAAATTCTGGCGAACGATGGAGATCAATGATGAACTACTATGACTGCTTGATCGTAGACGATGAGACCGTGTTGGCGGAAACTGCCTGCGAGTATTTTTCGATGTTTGATGTGAAATCCGCCTATGTTACCAGTGCGGAGGCATGCGAGCATTTTTTACAGGAGAATGAAACTTCGCTGATTCTTCTGGATATCAATCTCGGCGGCAGCTCGGGGTTTGAATTGTGCAAAAAACTGCGGCAGACGACGGACATCCCCATTCTGTTCATCAGCGCCCGCTCAAGCGACGACGATGTGCTGATCGCGTTTAATATCGGCGGCGACGACTATATTCAAAAGCCGTTTACACTGAGCATTTTGCTGGCCAAAGTTAAAACCGTCCTCAGACGATACGGCAAACCGCAGACGCATACGGACGTGCTGGAATTCGGGCGGGTGCAGATTGACCGCTCCCTTGCAAAGGTCCGGGTAGATGGCCGGGAGGTCAAATTTAAAGCGCTGGAATACCGCCTGCTCTGCTACCTGGCCCAGCATAAAAACCGTGTCATTCCCAAAGAAGAGCTGTTTGCAAAGGTATGGGAGGACTCATTCACCGGTGATGGAACCCTGAACGTCCATATCCGCCATCTGCGCGAAAAAATCGAAGACGATCCCAATCGCCCCCGGTATATCAAAACAGTCTGGGGCACGGGTTATGTGCTGGAGGACGAGACGCCTCAGGACGGGGAGCGATGAAGACCGGAAGGCTGCTCCTGATCCTGCTTGCCGTATGGGGCATCGGCATTGCGGTATCGGTGCGGACGGCCGGTAATGATACCGGTCTCCGCTTCGATACCGTGGCGGCAAACCAGGTGCTTAAAACCGTAGAAAGCCATTGGGGAGAAATCGGCCAAAGCAATTTTGGCGGTGTTACCCAGCAATTTGTCGTGTTGGACCGCAACGGGACCGTGCTGTACCGGACTTCGGATCATTTGCCCGAAACCGTCAATGATGCTTTTAGGGCCAGGGATGCGGTACTCGATGTAACGGTAGACGGGCAGGTTGCGGGAAAGCTGATTATCCATGACAACTACGAGCAAACCATACAGCGTATGAATCAGCGGCAAACGGTGAAAGCCGTGACGGTGATTTCCGCATTGGCGTTATTGTGCGGGCTTTATGTGCTGTATCTCCACCGTTCTATCCTGCACCCATTTCAGAAGCTCCAGAATTTCGCCCTGCAAATCGCCCGCGGCAATCTGGACGTTCCCCTGAGCATCGGAAAAAGCAACCCGTTTGGCGCGTTCACCGAAAGCTTCGATATCATGCGCGAGGAGCTGGCTTCGGCGCGGCAAAGCGAATACGAAGCCAACCGCAGCAAAAAAGAGCTTGTGGCCAGTCTGAGCCATGACGTCAAGACGCCCGTCGCTTCCATCAAAACCGTAAGTGAACTGATGCTGCTGCGCGCGGACGACGAGAAGACCATCAAGCAGCTTAATGTCATTTCCTCCAAGGCCGAGCAAATCAATCTGCTGGTGACGGATATGTTCCATGCCACGCTGGAAGAACTGCAGGAGTTGAAGGTGAACCTTACCGAAGAGTACAGTACGATTGTTCAGGAAATGATCCGGAACGCCAGCTATGACGACCGGATCGTATGCGAACCGGTTCCGGAATGTATCCTTTTGACCGACCCCCTGCGTTTACAGCAAGTGATCGACAATGTATTAAGCAATTCCTACAAATACGCGGGCACCGCAATTCAAATTACATCCTGCCTGACCCCCACCCACCTGCAGGTCGAGATCATGGATTACGGACAAGGCCTCCCCTCTGACGAGCTGCCGCTGATCTTCAATAAATATTACCGGGGCAGCAACACCCAAGGCCGGTCTGGTGCAGGGCTTGGTTTGTTTATATCCCGCTATCTGATGCGGAGCATGCAGGGCGATATCGAATGCCATAACCGGGCTGACGGATTCACCGTAATACTGCAGATCAAGCTTGTCTAAATGAATTAAGGATTGATTAAGGATCGGGCAAAGATCAGATAAGAATTGATAGTGTACAGTAGAAATGTACCGGATAACCGGCCAGCAAGCTCCCGCTAAGGAAAGGACCGTTTCGTGCAAAAAACGATATTAAGAACCAATAAATTATGCAAGTCGTTCTCCAACAACGGAGTACAACAGCATGTGCTGAAAAATCTGGACGTGGAACTGCGGGAAGGCGATTTTACGGTCATCATGGGCAGCTCAGGTTCCGGCAAATCTACGCTGCTTTATGCGCTTTCCGGTATGGACCGGCCTACGCTTGGCGAGGTTTTTTTTGAAGAGGTGCCGCTTTCGCGGATGAGCAGCGACAAGCTTGCCGTGTTCCGCAGAAGCCGCTGCGGGTTCGTGTTCCAGCAAGTTCACCTTCTGGATTATATGAGTGTGCTGGATAACGCATTGGCGAGCGGGCTGCTGGTATACAAAAGCAAACGGGAAGCCGCCGCCAGAGCAAGGCAGCTGCTGGCTGAGGTCGAACTGCCTGAATCCGCCTGGAGCAAATTCCCCTCCCAGTTATCCGGCGGGGAGGCCCAGCGGGCCGGAATGGCCCGCGCCCTAATGAACAATCCGCGCATTGTGTTCGCAGATGAACCTACTGGCGCTCTTAATTCCGCGTCAAGCCATAATGTGCTGGAGGTTCTGACGAAGCTGAACGTAAACGGGCAGACCCTCGTGACGGTCACGCATGATCTCGATACGGCGCTCAGGGGGAACCGGATCCTGTACCTTCGCGACGGGACCATCTGCGGCGATCTGGCGCTTGGTTCCTTTATGGGCGGGCGGAATCAGGAGCGCCGGGAGCTGCTGAAAGGCTTTTTAGCCGAAATGGGGTGGTAAAGTGAAGACCCTCCATCTTGCAGCAGCCGCCTTCAGATCGTCCAGGAGCGCCGCTTTCTCCCTGTTTATTCTGATCCTGCTCGCCTCTCTGCTGCTCGCGGCCGGACTGACGGTCCTGTCCGGTACGGATGCCTTTTATGAAGACAAAGTACGGGAGCTGCATGAGCCGCATGTAAGCATTGCAATGAACAGCGGCCGTTACCTCCCGGCCTACAGGGAATTTCTGGTCGCTCAGCCGGGTGTCAAAGAAATCGAGCAGGAACAGGCCGTCCTGCTGTCCACCTCTACCATCCCTTTCTACGAAGACGACTCCGGGTTCGGCATCCGTTCCCTGGTGCTGAACGCGGACGCCAAGCGGACGATTGCGCCGGTTAAGCTGATCGAACAAACGCCTGCCGGTACGGACGACGGGATTTATATTCCTTACTCTTTAAAAGAAAGAAGCGGGTATAAGCTGGGAGACCGCTTCACCATTACCTACCGGAATGAGCGGTACAGCTACCGCATAACCGGCGTTTACGAATCTATACTAATGGGCACCCCCCGGCTGGATCTGCTGAAATTTTATTTACCGGAACAATCTTACCGCCAGCTGTCCAAGGCGGCAGGTCCCGGCGCTCAAGGGACGCTGCTGTCTGTCCTGATGGCGGACAGTACGCAATCCAGAAACCTGCTTATGGACTATTACAAGCAGTTCCCGGCTTCCAGCGAGACGGCGGACCCCAGTTTTTGGGCGGCGGATACGCAAACGGCGGAAGACAGCGGTACCTTTGTCGTCTCCTTCCTCTCTCTGCTTCTCTCCGCCTTCGCCGCAGTGATTGGTTGTGTAGCGCTGATTGTAGTTAAGTTCCAAATCACGGACAACATCGAAGGCGGGCTGGCGAATATCGGTGTTCTTCAAGCGATGGGTTACACCCGTCTGCAGATTATGTGTGCTTATGTTGTCCAGTACACGCTCCTTGCAGCAGCGGCAAGTGCTGCAGGCGTAGCCGCCTCCTATGCGGTAATGCCGGTTTACGATAACCTCATCTCTTCTTTGGCAGGTCTGATCTGGAGCGGCGGCAGGCGTATACAATTGGACATCGCCTGCATGGTGGCAGTGACGCTGTTTGTGTCTATTACGGCCTTTCTTTCCGCGGCGCGCATCCGCAAGCTTCTTCCGGCCGCCGCTTTGCGGAGCGGAATGTCGACCCACAACTTTAGACGGAACTGGTTTCCCCTTGAACGAACGATAGGCCATCTGCAAGGCGTTCTTGCGGCCAAAGCCATGTTCGCCAATGTACGGCAAAATGTGCTGATTGCCATTATCCTGTCCGCAGTTACTTTTGTGTCCATTGTTCCGGTGGTGATGTACGACAACATTACCGGGGAGCAAACCGCCTTTTTCAAGATGTTAGGTTCGGAGACGCCCGATATCGGGATTCAAGTCCAGCCCGGGCAAGACAGCTTGATGCTGCTTTCGGGCATTGAGCAAATGAACGGCGTAACCAAAGCTGCGATTTGGGATTCAGTCACAACCGTAATGGACAATCAAATTGTCAGTACGGAGATTTCCGACCGGTTCGACAAGTTGGATAATCAAACGGTTTACAAGGGTCGTTATCCGCAATTCGACAATGAAATTGCGATTACCGGCACCCTGTCCAAGCTGCTTGGAAAAAGCGTCGGCGATTCCATCCAGGTCACTGCGGGAAATACCTCTTATCCGTTTCTGATTACGGGGCTGAACCAAACGTTCAGCACGGGAGGCAAGGCGGCCTCCTTAACGGCATCCGGCCTGCACCATCTTATTCCTGGAAACGGGACCAAAGGAATGTCCATTAATGTGTATCTTCAGGGCGCCGATAAGGCAGCTTTTACAAAGGAAATTACCAGGAAGTACGGCGATAAAATCCGGTCAGTGACCAATGTGGACGAATCGAAAGAACGCGGAACGCAGGTGTATCATTCGGCCGTATCGGCTGTGATGGCGGTCATTTTGGCCATATCGGCGCTGGTGACTGTGCTGGTTGTATATCTGGTTATCAAGACGGCAGTCCTTAGGAAAAAAAAGGAGTTAGGGATACTGAAGGCCGCAGGCTACACTACGACCCAGCTGGTAACCCAGGTCACCCTAAGCATTATGCCTTTGGTCGTTTTGGGTGTGGTTACCGGCGCTTTACTCGGCAGCCGCTACACCAATTCCTTGCTGGAGCTGCTGCTTGCGGAAGCAGGGGTTTCCAGAGTGAGTTTTGTTGTCCATACGCCGCTTGCCGCCGGAATCTGCGCAGCTGTCGTTGCATTGTCTTATCTTGTGTCCGTGTTGACTGCATACAGGATCAGAAAGATCACTCCTTACGTGTTAATTACGGAGTAACCGGTTCGCGGATTATCCTGATTAATTCCGCACATTCAGAAAATCCCCCACTCCTGCGGTGCATCTAACATCAAACAGCTGCCGGCAGGAAATGCGGGGAAATAGGCCAATTATCGCTATAATATACCTACATTATCTGTATTATAAGTCCTACGTTGGCTATCCTCCCCTATCCGATTAAAAAGGAAGAGAACTTTATGTATTCAAAAAAACGCAAGCCCATTTCAGTGCTGCTGTTTTTATGTCTGCTTTTTGCTTTACTGCCGTCTGTTTCCGCTTATGCGGAGAAGACGCCAGACAGCGGAACAACTCCCTCGGGAGTTCCCTTTAGCCGGCTGGAACCAGAAATCGACCGCTATGTTAACGCCTATATCGGGAAATCCACGCCCGGCGCCGCGGTGGTGGTTACACGGGGCGACCGGATTGTTTTTTCCAAAGGTTACGGTTATGCCAATCTTGAAGATAAAATACCGGTTGATCCCGCAAACACGGTGTTTGCCTATGGCTCCATTAACAAGCCGTTTGTTTGGACAGCCGTGATGCAGCTTGTTGAAGCGGGAAAAATGAAGCTTGACCAAGATATCCGCGCCTATTTCCCGAAGGAACTCGGTGACAAGCTGCGCTACGACAGGCCCATCACGATGTTGGATATTATGAGCCATACGGCGGGCTACGAGCAGCATCCGCTCAGCACCTTTTCGCTATCCTCCAAAAACCTGGATTCGCTGGAAACGACTCTTTTGTCCAGCCAGCCGGAACAAATTTATGAACCCGGCACCGTCATCGCTTATTCCAACTTTGCGACCGCCCTCGCCGCATTAGCGGTGGAAAAAGTCAGCGGGGAACCGTTCTACGACTATGAAATGAACCATATTTTGCGTCCGTTGGGGATGGACCGCAGCTCCGGCCATCCGGCGCTGGCCGATCACCCGGATCTGAGCAATATGGAGGCTGCCGGGTATGCGGTGAACCCGGACGGCGGATTCGAAGTGAGAAAACGTCATTACGTTCCCATGTATCCTGCCGGTGCTATGGAAGGAACTGCGGAAGATTTGGCCCGGTTCGCTATGGCGCTGAACAAGCCGGACTCCCCTTTGTTTGCCCGGCCGGAGACATTAAAAACAATGCTTTCCAGAAGTTATACGCCTGATGAGGCTATTTTGTCCAATGCCCATGGCTTCTGGGAATACAGGGCTCAGCCCCATGTTGTTGGACACAGCGGGAATGTAAAAGGGTTCTCCGGTAATTTTGCCGTTGTGCCTGAAGAACGGCTCGGCATCGTCGTGTTGACTAACACGGAGATTGAACAGAAGCTTACCTCCGGCATCATCGATCTGCTTGTTAAAGAGAAGCAGGAGGCTCCAGTCCCCCAAGTCCCTGCAGCCGAATTACAGCCGTCCCGCGAGTTGGCCGGATATTACGTGCAGTCAGGCGGCACTTACACCACGTATCATGAGGTACTCAACTACCTCGGCTTAATTAAGATTACAGCCAAAGGCGAACATGATCTGACATTAAGTGTGATGGGAATGTCGGGAGAGATGAAGCAAATCCGTCCTAAAGTATATCAGTTTGCGCAGGCCGGCGATCCCCGATTTGAAAGACTTGCGCCTATATTATATGCGGAAATGTCGGAAGGCCAAGTCGTACGGTTAAGCAAAGGGATTGCGACGGATATCCTCCCGGTACGGGAAAGCCGCTCGCTTCCGGCGTTGTTCAGTTATCTGGCGTGGACCATTTTGACTGTGCTCTGTTTTGCACTGGCTCCATTTGTCCTGCTCGTCCGCTTCCTGCTGCGAATAAAAAAAGGCCTCCCTCGTGCACATGCCGCCAATCGCTGGTTAACGTCCGCCATTCTGTGCGGTTCCCTTCTGGTAGCTAACAATCTGTATATGCTGGCAAACGGAATGTTGAACGAAAACGTCACCGTAAGTCAAATGAATTTAGGCGTTGCTTTAAACTGGACGTTCGCCCTTCTAGGCGCTGTGCTGTTTGCAGTCTCCTTTTTTAAAAACGGAAGTTTGAAACAAACCAGATGGCAGCTGGCCGGCCGCTACTCCGCATGCGGGCTGTTTGCCGGATATCTCCTGCTGCTGGCCAATTGGCACTTCTTTCATTTCATCCCGTAACCATCGCGAGTTCCGGCTGTGATATTTCAAATAAGACGCTATCGGAAGGATGACAAGGATGGCCAAAACAAAAACAAAATCAAAAAAGCTCGCTCAAATTTTGGCTGTGGGCTTTCTCGCAGGTTTATGCCCGATCCTGGTCTTGTTAAAATGGACGCTCCCCGTCTGCGCGGCAGACGGGGTCTACACCGGAGCGGCCTGCCTTCCTGCCGGCTATCCTGCCGTGCAGCACCTGTATCCGCCCCAGGCTTACCAAGGCTTGATTGCGCTGCCGCTGCTGCAAACCGCTTGGATCAAACAAACAGGACGGCGCGGGCTCCAGCATCTGCTGGACCACCTCCCTCCAATTCTAAACCGCCTCGTCTCCTCCACTATGGTTTATCTGCTGGCAGGCATCATGGCCATCTCGCTTATTCTATTTGCACCAGTTATGCTGGTATTCGGACGGCTTCTGCCAAAAGATCATCATCCTGCTCCCGTCCAAAAAACCTGCCGACGCAACGGCATCAGCATCAGGCTGCCTTTGGCCTTTCTTGGAGGAAATATCGCATGCCTGCTGCTGCTGAACCTAACCGGTGACTCCCCTCTGCCGCCTGATCCGCTGCGTATGGAAAGCAGCTTAAACTGGCTGTTGTGCGGTCTGCTCCTTTCTCTGCCGCACCAAAACATCCGGGCCGCTGCAAACCGGAAAGCGATGCGGGGCGGGATTACGCTGCTGCTTGCCAGCCTCGTTTTGCTGCTTGCCAATTGGCTCCTTTTTCTGACAGCCTGACCAGGCGCCATTCTGCCCTCCTCCGCTCCCACGTCACAGGGGACATTCTCAAATTTATGCACTATAATATAAGAAAATTGATCTATGATCCATAGGAGTGAATGGCATGCTTCCTTTTTCGTCCTATGCTTTCCGCAGTGAAGATACCTCAATTTTGACGCTGGATTCGATCGGATGGCAGCAAATTCGCAGCCTGGATTACGGCTTCTCCGGCGAGCTCCGCCATGACTTCGGACATGTCGTGTTTCAATATACGCTTAGCGGGGAGGGTTACCTCGACTACGAACAGCAGTCGATTCCTGTTCCCAAAGGTTCAGGTTTTCTCGTCAAGATTCCCAGCAAACACCGCTACTATTACAAGGATTACGGGGAGCCGTGGGAGATACTTTGGCTAAATCTGCGCGGCCAGGAAGCAACCCGCATCTGGGACCTTGTGATGGAAAATGAGGGCCCCGTCATACGAAGGGATCCGGCATCTCCTTTGATTACCGGCTTGTGGAAGCTGCTTCAGGCTATCGCCGAAAAGCAGGTGACCGATAAATACGAGTTGTCCGCCATGGTCTACGAGTGGATGCTGACGCTGGTCCGGACAAGCCGGGAATCCGGCAGGGCCATGAGCGAAAATGCCAATACGATTATCGACAAGGCCAAACGCCTGATGAAAGAGCAATACGCACAGCCGTTAACGCTGGACCTGCTGTCCGGCCACTGCGGGGTCAACAAACATCACTTATGCAGATTGTTTCAGAAATCCGAACACACCTCCCCGCTGGCTTATCTCCGCGACCGGCGGATGGAGGCCGCGATCGCGCTGCTGAGAACTACGGACCTGCCCGTGCAGGAGATCGGCCGGCAGTGCGGCTTCGACAGCCCCAGTTATTTTGGCCAAGTCTTCCGTGAATACATGGGCATGACGCCAAAAGAATACCGGATGAAGGATCTGGAATATCCTTATCGCGCGGTGTATTATGACTAATCGCACCAAGACGGCGGTTGTGCTCACGTTCCGGTCTGATCCGGGCCGGAGAACAACCGCCGTTCCGATCTACACTTTGTCCGATATTTGGCAAAAAAATCAGGTGGGAGTCGATCATCTATATTACGGCGCTTATGGGCATCGACAGGAAATATGAGGCTGCCCGGATCGACGGCAGGTTATCCCTTACTGGAGCAGCGACTCCAAATTTTTATAAAATACGCTGCTTGCTCCCCAATCCCGGTACTTTGCCGGAATTTTGATCCGCTGGATTTCCTCCGGGCTCGTAAGGTGCTTATTCTGCCGCGACAGTTCAAGGATATCTTCTATGTAATGGGTGACAGTCCGGATCGCTTCGGGTCCGGCAACCGGCCCATGCCCGGGAATTAGCTTGTCCAGATTCATGGCATCCATCTGGTCCAAGACTTTAAGCCAGGCAAAAGCATCTCCGTCCGCGAGCAGCGGATGATTGTATACGACAATAATATCTCCGGTAAACGCCAGCTTATCGTCGGGCAGCAGCAGGATCGTATCGCACATCGTATGCGCCGCGCCCATCGGTCTAAGCTCCACGGTTCTCTTTGTTCCGTATAAGGTCAATCCTCCTTCAAAAGTCAGGTTCGGCGGCGTCGGTTCCAGCGTCTCAATGGATTCCTTAATCTCCTCCAAATAGATTTTTTCCGCGCTGTGCTTTTGCTTCAGGGCTTCGTCGGTTTCCGCAAGCATTGCGGCATTGGCCTTGCTTATATCCGACTCCAGGTTAGGCATGAGGCCGCGCATGAATGACAGCCAACCTGGTAGAGCCTCCGCCGTTTTCTCTCTGGTAAATCGGGTGGAGATCCGGGTCTCCTGCAGGAACGACTGGTTCCCTTTGACATGATCCCCATGCCAGTGGCTGTTAATCACGTACCGGATGGGTTTGTTCAGCAGTGATAATGCGGCCGCCCGCAAATCGGCACCAGCCTGCGGCGAATTAAAAGTATCGAACACAATGGAGTATTCACCCATATCAATGATTCCGGCATTGCTCATTGCGCCGCCCAGCTCCCTGGATATTAACGCATACACCCCCTCCGCTGCCTGCTCACAGATAAAATGCCTGGAGTTGAACATAACGCCTCTTTTCTCGCGCCTTTGGCGGCCCGCTGTTAATTTTCCGATAGTTAACATACTGCACCCCTGCCCAACCCGGAACTATTAAAGAAATCACTGCATGCTGTCTCCTTTGAAAAAAGAGCTGAAACAAAGCGAAACGGCCTGCCCGATTACAGGCAGACCGTTACCATGCAGGCGTTCCCTGCTGTTATGTTGCAGGAGCCGCTGTATGTGTGGTGCATTAAGCCGCTGTATGTGGCGCATATAAGGCGCTGCATTTGGTGCATATAAACCTCTACATACATCACCAGATGCCTCCACCGGCTCGTCGGTTTTTATCATCCTCCAATAGGTAAATTACAGCTGCGTTACACGGTTTACGGAAAGACATCTATTATTTATAGTTTGTTTTTAAGGAACAACCTATGCAATGAATGTACGTTCCGGATTGAATGTTTATTTTCAATGTGTTAGTCTAAAAATAACTAAGGAGCCGTGCTGGACACACGGCTCCCGGTGTACAATCCGCTATAAAGGCGGTTGGCTTCGGAATAGGCCACAGAAATAGACCGTTATCCTGTCGAGGGGCGGTCTATTTCTTTTTGTGGAATGACAGGATCAACACAACCAGTGTCGCAAATGAAATCATTAGCGTCAGTGCTTGGTATACCTCCACGGGCATCACCTCCCTTCCGGGAGACTAGCCGACCACCCTTATGCCGTTGTACAAGCCATATTATACCAGGCCATATCCCAACTGGGTATGGTCTTTTTCCTGCCTATTCTAATTGTTATCTGAAGCACTCCGGTTTACATCGGCCGTTCAATAGTGAAAATTTCGCCGATATTCGCATAGTTGTTCCCCGCCAAGCGGCTGACCGCTCCCAGCTTCAGCGGATCGATCCGTCCTTGGTTATACAACTCGTCTTCAATATGAAACTGCACTACTTGGCCTATAAAAAGATCGGTGCCCGGCAGCTCAATGTGGCGCTCCAGCGTACATTCCATCCGGATTTTGGCCTCCCGGATTCCCGGGACCTGTATCCGCAGGCTGTCTACGGGCGTCAGCCCGGCCGCCGAAATTTCGCTCTGCTCGGGAGGCAGGGTCGCGGCCGTCTGATTGATGACCTCCACATTGTCCCGGTCCACGATATGCACTACAAATTCATGGGCCTCCAGGATGTTGTTCGCTGTATCCTTGGGTGCGCCGGCCCGGCGCTGCACAGCTAACGAGATCATCGGCGGATTGGAGGACACGATAGTAAAGTAGCTGAAGGGCGCGCCGTTTAGAACACCTTCCGCCGATAAAGAAGTCACAAACGCAATGGGGCGCGGAATAATGCTGCCGATCAGCAGTTTATAGTTGTCCCTCTCCGTCTGCTGCTGCGGGTCAATAGCGATCATATTGAAGTCCTCCCCGTTTATGGATTATTCACCGAGTTCTCTGATTTCAAAAGGAAGCAGTACCTGCTCAAGCTGAGCTCTATGCGGCTCGTATTGCTCCGGCAGCATCAGCTCGCTGCCCATCGTCTCCGAGGATTCATCATGCGCGAATCCTGGCGGGTCGGTGGCAATTTCGAACAGAATTTCGCCATGCTCTCTAAAGTATACTGCGTTAAAATAGTTCCGATCCCGCACAGGCGTCACGCCATAGCCTTCCGCCTCCACATGCTGCTTCCAGTCCAGCTGGTCCTGATCGTCTGCGGCTCTCCACGCGATATGGTGCACCGTTCCGACGCCCATGCTGCCGCGTGCGACCGGCGTCATTTTGAGGTCGATCACATTGCCGGCAGCCGAACGGTAGCGGGCGATGTCGCCTTCCTGAGCGACAAATTCAAGTCCCATCGTCCGCTCCAGCAGCTCGGCCGTTTTCTCAGGACGGGCGGACAGCAGCGTCGCACCGCCAAAACCTTTAATCGCAACCTCCGGCGTAACGCCGCCAAAGGTCCAAGTGTTGACTTCGCCGCCTTCTCTCTCCACCAGCTCCAGATGCAGACCGTGCGGATCGTCAAACACGAGGGTGGACTCGCCGAACCGCGTCATGTCCGTGTAGGAGACTTGGAACCGGTCCAGTCTCTTTTTCCAGAAGGGAAGTGATCCGACAGGCACCGCGTAAGTGGTGATACCGACCTGACCGGCTCCGATTTTGCCTGGGTAAGCATTGGCCCACGGGAAAAAGGTGATGATCGTGCCCGGCTTGCCGCCTTCGTTGCCGAAATAAAAATGGTAGGTGCCCGGATCGTCAAAATTCACGGTTTGCTTCACCAGCCGGAGTCCCAGCACGCCGGCATAAAAGTCCACATTTTCCTGCGGATGCCCGACAATGGCCGTAATGTGATGAATCCCTGCTGTTTTTTTCATTTGAAATCACTCCGTTTCTTGTAGGTTAAGTTTCGATAAGTTGATTCGAGCTTGATTGAGTTGATTGTATTAATTGAGCTTAGTTGAGTTGATTTAATTTGAGCTTACTGAGTTGAGTCTAGTCGAGTTGACTTGAATTGCGTTAATTATCTTTTCTTTAAGACAATTGCTAATATAATATCTTAAAGTTAAGATTTATGGGATGTGCTCATTGTACTCCCTTTTGCACACAATGTAAATAGTAATTGGCTATATTTTTTATAGTGTATAGTCTGAACCCATTCTCAGCCAACAACCACTGAATCAACCCAAGAATCATTAGGCATATAGTCTGATTCATCAGGCAGATCGAGATGCATATACAGGGCAAAACGACCCAGTATTTTTGCGAAATGAATCTAAAGTATCATCCTCTCTTTTCCGATAAATAGCTTGGGCATACATATAATCAGACAGAAAGAGGTACAACGATGAAAAATGGCCGTTTTATTGCTGGATTTATCGCAGGTTCCTTGCTTTTTGGAACAGCAGGTGCTTATGCTGCGAGCAAAGGGAAGCTCATTGAAGTGTTTTATGAGGTTAAGGATATGAAGGTAAACAAAGTTTCGCAAATGCCAAAAGGCGACCAGCAGCCGTTTATGTACAATGGCTCCACCTATGTTCCCTTGCGTTTTGTGGCGGATGCGCTGAAACAGCCCGTAAAATGGGATGCAAAAACCAGAAGTATTTATATTGGAGAAACCGATGCGCCCAACAGTGTATACCCTGCGCGGGATATGAAGCATATGAACGCCCAAGGCGGTTATTTCAGCAGATATAGCTATGATTACGATTCCCAGACGCCTATTGAAGATAACATCGGGAACAAATATTCGAATTACATCACCTTTGAGTTCCCTAGATACGACAACGGTTCTAACAGCCGGTTTGTGAATCTGCAGTTCCCGCTTAACGGGACCGTAAAAAAATTCAAGGCAAAGGCCGGCTTTACAGGAACGTACAGAGATTCAGCCGCAAATGTAACCCTGCGGATTTTTGCGGATGATACCGAAGTATATAACAACACCTTCAAGCCTGGCGACTTCCCGACAGAACTGGACATTGACTTCAGCCACGCTGCCAAAGTGGAGTTTAAAGTTAGTGCCGACCAGGAAAGAATACAGTTTGGACTTTTTGATGCTCATTTTGAAAAATAAATCCCTCCCAAAAAAGGTTCCGTATCTCTACGGAACCTTTTTTTCATGCCAGGGCCTTAGCCGTTTAGAATAGTTGGCCTCGGCCCTTCTACACCAAATGACAAGCCACAAAATGGCCCGCACCGGCGTCTCGGAACACCGGGGTTTCTTTCCTGCAGCGCTCCATGGCAAAAGGGCAGCGGGTGTGGAATTTGCAGCCGGAGGGCGGATTTGCCGGACTCGGAATGTCGCCCTTCAGCACGATCCGCTCCCGTTTCAGTTTTGGAATCGGCACCGGCACTGCCGAAAGCAGCGCCTTGGTGTAAGGGTGCAGCGGATTCGCGAACAGCTCATCGCGGGAGGCGGTCTCCACCATGGACCCGAGATACATGACGCCAATGCTGGTGCATAAATGCTCCACCACGCTAAGATCATGGGAGATAAACAAATAGGCAAGCCCCTTGCTCCGCTGCAGTTTGCTGAACAGATTGATAATCTGGGCCTGGATGGATACATCAAGCGCGGACACCGGCTCGTCAGCGATAATCAGATCCGGGTTCAAAATCAAGGCGCGCGCAATACCAATCCGCTGCCGCTGCCCGCCGGAAAACTCATGCGGGAACCGGTCGATATGGTAAGCGGACAGCCCGCAGGCTTCCAGTGTTTCGAGTACCCGCTCACGCGCTTCCGCTCGGGTAGCCAGGCCGTGATCCAGCAGCGCTTCACCGATGGCGTCGCCAACCCGGACCCGGGGATTCAGCGCACTGTACGGGTCCTGAAAAATCAGCTGTAGCTTGGGGCGCACCCGGCGCAGCTCAGCCGGACCGAGACTGTGCAGGTCAACGCCTTGGAACTTCACTTCGCCGTCCGTTTTGTCCGTCAGGCGCAGGATGGTCCGGCCTACGGTGCTTTTTCCGCTGCCCGACTCGCCGACCAGACCAAAGGTCTCGCCGGCCCGGATCGTGAAGCTGATGTCATCCACAGCCTTCACTTGGGCCACTGTGCGTCCCAGCAGCCCCTGGGTCACCGGAAAATATTTTTTCAGACGGCTCACTTCAAGCAGCGCCTCAGACATGGACTTCCGCCTCCTCATACAGCCAGCACGCAGCCTTCTGCCCTTGCCCTACCGGTTTCAGCTGCGGTTCACGGCTGACGCAGGCCGGCATGCAGTGTGCGCAGCGGTCATGAAAATAACAGGATGCGGACAACGCCAGCGGACTCGGCACCTGTCCCGGAATCGAATACAGCTCGTCGCTCCGCTGGCCCATGATTGGCTTGGATTTTAGCAGTCCTTGGGTGTAAGGGTGCTTGGGATGCGCGAACAGCTCCGTCACTTCGCCTTCCTCCACCACTTTGCCGGAGTACATAACCACCACATAATCCGCCATTTCCGCCACAACTCCAAGATCATGTGTAATCAGCAGCAGCGACATGCCCGACTTGTTTTTAAACTCACGCAGCATGTCGAGAATTTGCGCCTGGATGGTGACGTCAAGCGCCGTCGTCGGTTCATCGGCAATCAACAGCTTCGGCCCGCAGGAGACCGCGATTGCTATCATGATCCGCTGCAGCATCCCGCCGCTAAGCTCATGGGGGTAGCTGTTAAAAATCTGCTCCGGACGCGAGATTCCCACCTGCCGGATCAGCTCAACCGCACGTTTTGCGGCTTCTTTTTTCCGCAGCCCCAGGTGCAGGATCAGCGGCTCCACAATCTGCTCGCCGATCTTTAGCACCGGATTCAAAGACGACATCGGCTCCTGAAAAATCATGGCGATCTCATTGCCCCGGATACTCCGCAAAGCGGGTTTGCCGAGCTTCAACAGATCTTCGCCCTGAAATTCGATGCTGCCTCCAGCAATTTTGCCGGCCGGTTCCTCGATCAGGCCCATAACGGACATCGCGGTTACGCTTTTGCCGCAGCCCGATTCCCCGACGATGCAGACCGTTTCCCCCGGATGCACCCGCAGGTTCACCCCATCCACAGCCTTAACTGTGCCTTCTTCCGTATGAAACTCCGTGCGGAGATTATCGATCGTTAATAAAGGCTTCATCGGATGATAGCCACCTACCTCTTCTGTTTAGGATCCAGCACGTCCCGCAGGCCGTCACCGAATACATTGATGGCAATGACCGTGGCAAAAATCGAGATCCCTGGCGGAATCCAGAGCCACGGACGGTTTTGGAAATCAATCATATTGTTGGCGGCGTCGATCATGTTGCCCCAAGTCGGCGTGGGCGGCATAACTCCCAGTCCAAAAAAGCTGAGCACCGACTCGCTGAGAATCGCTCCGCCGATACTGAGCGTCGCCATCACGATCAGCAGCGGAACAATGTTCGGCAGCAGGTGATGAAACAGCTTCCGGCGGTCCCGCAGCCCCAGCACCTCCGCCGCCTGCATGAACTCACGTTCGCGCAGGCTGAGCATCTGCCCCCGGATCATCCGCGCCATTCCGGGCCAATTGACGATGCTGAGCATCAGCATGACAATGTACATCCGGTAGTCGGTCGGCACCTTCCACTCCGACAGCAGCGCCCCAAAGATGAACAGCAGCGGCAGGCTCGGCACCGTCATCAACAGATCGGCAATCCGCATAATAATCTGGTCGGCCAGCCCCCGGTAATAACCGGAAATCGCTCCTAGCAGCGAACCCAAAAATACAGACAGCAGCATTGAAGCCAGGCCCACCGTCAGCGAAATACGTCCCGCCTGCATCACCCGGGTCAAAATATCGCGGCCAAGCGCATCTGTTCCGAGCCAATGCTTGAGGCTGGGCGGTTTGTTCATTAAAGCCATGTTGATTTTATTATCCGTGTACGGCGAGAACAGCGGACCAATAAAACACAGCATCACCATAAAAACGACAACGCCCAGGCCCGCCATGGCCAGCTTGTTGTGCAGCAATCTGCGCATGGACTGTCCAAGCAGAGAAGACCTGCGCTCGCGGGTACGCGGACCCGTCATCTTCAGCTCCGTCAGCCGGCTGTTGACTGTCATGACTTTCCCTCCCTATAACCGGACCCGCGGATCAGCTACCCGGTACAGCAGGTCCGACAGCAGCGTTCCGACAACGGTCAAAATGGCAAGCAGCATGGTGAAGCCCATCAGCAGGGGATAATCCCGAAGCCCGAAGGACTTCATGTACAGCTGGCCTACGCCGGGCCAGTTGAAGATTTGTTCAATGATGATCGATCCGGCGAACAGGGACGGCAGCTCAAAGCCAACAAGCGTGATAGCAGGCAGAAGCGCATTCCGCAGCGCATGCTTGAACAGCACCCGGCGCTCACTGAGGCCTTTTGCCCGGGCCGTCCGGATGTAATCCTGCTTGAGCACATCAACCATGTTGCTGCGGAAATAACGCGTTAGCAACCCTAGCCCCAGCAGCGTCATCACAATCACAGGCAAAGTCATATGCCGGACCACTTCCTTGAAGTAGGCGAAGCCGGTGGCGTTGCTGCCGGTCGTAATCATGCCTCCTGGAGGCAGCCATTTCAGGTCGACCGCCAGCATTTTGATTGCAAACAGGCCGATAAAAAAAGACGGCAGCGACATCGCCGCAAAGATGCCGACCATCACCAGCGTGTCGAACCAGGAATACTGCCGGTAGGCGGACACTACGCCGATAATGACGGCGATCAGCCAGGTCAAAAAGGTGGACAAGGCAGCCAGCAAAAACGAGTTCCAGATATAGTCGTTGAACAGCTGCAGCACCGGCTTTTGCTGGGCCAGCGAATAACCCAAATCCCCGTGCAGCGCATGGGTCAGCCAGTTCCAGTAACGTTCGAGCATCGGTTTGTTCAGGCCGTAAATTTCCCGCAGCTCCGCTTTGCGCTCCGCCGACAGCTTGATATTGCCGGTAATAAAATCCCCGGGCGTATTAGCATAAAGGGCGAAAATCAGCAGCGAGGCGGCAAACAAAATCAGGATCATATACAGCAGTCTTTTGGTCAGGTATGTACTCATGATCGGCTCCCTTTAGGAAGCCGCCCCCTGCCGCCAAAATGAGGCGAAAGCAAGGGACGGCTCATGAATTATTTCAGCGTCCACTCGGGCAGGCTGCCGGCAAGGCCGATGAATGGGCTGACCGAAAGATTCTGAATCCGCCCGTTGTAGGCGTAGACCGTTTTTTTGTAGCTGGTGAAAATCACCGGAAGCTCGTCGTTAACCAGCTGGTACAGCTCCTTGTACACCGCTTTGCGCTGCTCGATATCGGTTGTGGCCAGCGCCTTGTTATACAGCTCGGTAAATTTCGGATTGTCGTACCCTTTAATCTCCCCGTTAAAAAACTGCATCAGCCCTTCGGACGGGTCGGTCAGCATCGGTGTAGAGAACGATACGAGGTCGTAGTCTCCTCCCTCGACCTTGGACACCAGCGCGTTGAAGTCAGCGAAGATTTCCGGCTGGAATTCGATGCCGAGCGCCGCAAAGTTTTCTTTGGCTACCGCGATAAAAATATCGGTGTTTTTGCTTTTTGAGCCCAGATAATGCAGGCTGAGCTTCTGTCCGTCCTTCTCGCGGATGCCTCCCGCGCCTTCTGTCCAGCCTGCTTCATCAAGCAGCTGTTTTGCTTTTTCGAGATCATAGGGATACGGGTTAATCCCTTCTTCCGTATAGGACCAGGAGATCGGCGACGCCGGAATGTTGGCGACAGCGCCCGCGCCTTCGGCGGCGTCTACAAAAATGCTCTGGCGGTCAAGTCCATAGGTAATCGCCTGTCTGACGCGTTTGTCTTTTAGCGCCTCATGCTCCAGATTGACCTGCAGGTAGCCGTAGGTGCTTGGTGTGTAAGGAATAATGTTAACAAAACCCAGGCTCTTCAGCTTCTCGATGTTTTCCTCAGTGGCGCTGAATGAAGCGTAATCCACTTCCCCGGTTTCGAGGAACTGCCAAGTGTCGCCCTGCGAGGTTTTATAGATAAAATGCTCGGTTTTGGGCTTGCCTTTGAAATAATGTTCGTTTGCCACAAGTCTTACTTCCTGGCCCGGAATAAACTTTTCCAGTTTATAAGGTCCGTCGCCCAGCGGCTTCTCGTGCAGCTTCTTGATGTATTCCAGATTGCCGATGGTATAGTCCTTGCCATAATAGGCTTTGGACAGCACGTTAGAGCCAAGCGTAACGAGAGCGGTCGCATTCGGCTGTTCCAGCGTAACCGAAATCGTCTGCGGATCAATCACCTTGATGCCTTCAATCGTCTTGGCTGTGCCCTCCTTGTACGCCTGCCCGCCCTTTACCTTCAGTGAGGGAAGCGATGAGCCGCCGTCATAGCTTTTGTCGTACTGAATCGTCCAGGTAAAAGCAACATCGTCCGCGGTAAGCGGTGAACCGTCGCTGAATTTCAAATCTTTGCGCAGGTGAAACGTGTATGTAAGCTGATCCTCCGAAACATCCCATTTTTCAGCCAGCTCCGGAACGGGAACGCCCTTGTCATCGACGGTTACAAGCGACGCATAAAGCAGCGAAGCTACATTGCCGTCATACCCGCTTTCGTGAAAAAACGGAGTAAACGCGCCGCTGGGATCGGTCAGCCCCACGATAATTGTATCGTTCCGGCTCTGGGCGGCTGCCGGCAGCTTCGACAGATCGGCCGCTGTATACGGCTCGCTCAGTGCTCCCGCCGGAACGGCAGGCTGGGCTGCAGCATCGCCGCCCTTTGCTGCGTCAGGCGCAGCCGAAGCGTCCGCGTTGTTAGCCGCCGCACTGCTGGCGGGAGCAGCGGGATCGCCGGCGGAAGCCGAAGAATCATTGCCGCTGCTGCAGGCCGAAAGAAGCAGTGAACCGGTAATCAATAACGAGGATAATAACAGCATGTTTTTTCTCATGAACATCATCTCTTTTCTCCACAGTATTATTTCCTACAATTCCTACCCGCAAAGTATGATCACAACCGATAATTTACATTATAGAAAGACATTGTGGTTCTGTAAAGGGAGAACATACGAACGATTCTTTGAAAGAAGAAACATAGAAGTTTCCAGGTTAATAGATTCCGGTTAAACGAAAAAAAGCCACGCTTGTCTCAATAGAGAGAGAAGCCTGGCTAGGACTGGGCATTTGGATCAGGTACATTGTAATTAGGTACATTTGGGGTGGAGGCATTTGTAAATTAAGAGGAGCTTGGGTAAGCCGTACCCTCAGCAGACTAACCTTGGTTGGGTTAGCCGCTTGAAAAGGGGTTACTCCGCCTCGCCGCCCAGATACTGCAGCAGCTGCGCGTTTAGCTGATGTACCCCCTGCAGCCGCAGGCTGTAAGACGTGGTGTTTTCCCCTTCAATGTACGCATGCAGCAGGCCGGCAGACCGCAGACTGAAAATATGATCATGGACAATCCCTTTGGAAATACCTGCGCTTCTTACGATTTCCGAAAAAGTCTTCCGTTCTTGGCCCAGCGACTTGAGAATCTTCAGCCGGCTTTTTTCGCCTAAACTCCGCAGCGTCTTCACCATAAACGGGGACAGCTCCTCATCGTCGATGGTCATCCGGGAGGCATAATGACAGAGGGTCAGCGGCCCAAAATTATAGATAATATTGACCGGCTGGAAATGATATTGCGGAATCAGGACCAGCTTCCGGAGCCCTTCCGGCATGAACACAAAGCCGTTTGTCGTCTCATCCACAAAATCCGCAGCCGAGGCGGCGGACTGCAGCTGCTGTCTCCGCTCTTCCGCATGCGCCTGAAGCCCCGCAAGGACCGCAGGTGAGCTGCCGCTAAAATACTGCTGGTGCCACTCCGTCAGCACACACCCCATTTTTTCACGGAACTCGTCCATCCTCGCCGGGAAAACGCTGACATGTTCGGATAAAACCTCATACATCTCGCCGACCGCCAGACCCTTCAGCCACTCCAGGACGCCTTCAATCGTCGATTTGTCCGGACACAGATAGATCAGCAGATTCAGCAGCTTCCAGTCATTGTCCAGCTCCACCTGCTCCAGCCCGGCAAGCAGCTGCTGGCTTAATCCGGCGGATGCCTCCGCGGCCCAGGCAGCGCCCAGTTCAATTTTTTTATAGGACTTTTTGCAGAGAAACGTATGTATGCTGCTGATCAATTCATACACCGGCGCAAATTCGACCTCAACTGTATACTCCACGGACTTTCCTCCTGCAGCAACCTTTATTTAAGACAAGGCACAACTTCTCCCGGCTACAACTTATCCGGCGCTAAACTCCATCGGAACAGAAACACAGCACTTCAGAAGTTAAGCCCAACTATAGTGCAACGGCCGCCTATTCACGGCTGCGTTAATGGTTTAATCTTAGGGTATTTATGACCGGACACGCAAGCTGTACAGGTTAGGATCTTTTTTTATCATCTGGGGCTGAACGCCTAAAAATAGACTCCCTCTTCCTGCTCTCTACGATATTCGGTTGGGATTGGCCGTTACGTTTCTTAAACGCCTTGCTGAATTGGTAAATGTCCGGATAGCCGCAAGCGCTCGCTATATCGGTAACAGCGTCGCTGGTATTCCGGGTTGGAAGATTTTTGGTGGGAGCTTGCTGGAGGAAGCTTTAGGGATCGAACAAAAAGCCATAACCATGATTTGAGGTTATGAGTTTTTTGCGCTCATATTTGAAACCATACCCTAAACAAAGGTGTGCCTATAAAGCTTAAAAAGGTGATTAAAATACAGCAAAATAAAATATTCTTCTTGTTCTTATGTAATAGATACCATCCTGCCAAAATGTATAGGAGCAACAACAATAAAAGAATGGTTAAAGGAATTATTGGAGAGTCATAGGTAGGTTGAATCAAGGGGAATGAATCAAAACTAAGTAATGTTTCAAAAGTGAAAGAAAAACCAACTATCCCGCATACCAAACTTCCTACAAAAAATAATATGTTAATTAACACTACAGCCCTCCTTTCCTTTCAGCTTCCTACGCCCTGTCTTAAGGTTCAAAAAAACTATCCTATACAATTTATCGGAAAGATGCAGGACGTGGTGAACAAAATACAGATTTGGCTTTTTATTGCCGGAGTTACCCACAGATTGTGGATAATAAGTGGACTAAAAATGTGGATATCTCAGCGATAAATGAATACCAATCGGCTCTAAAGTAAAAATCCGCCCTAGAAGTCCTCTTTCTGACTTTCAGGACGGCTCTTTTTACGGGTTTATCCACAGGCTGTTTATTCTTCAGAAATCAGAAAAAAATCCTCAGTCGTATCAATATCATAATGAATGCCTAAGCCGGTTACTTCACCTTTAGAGCTGACTAGTCCGTACCTTGCGATCCCGCCCATAATGTCCATGTTGTAATACACATATTCACCAGCGATTTTCGGCCGCGTTCCTTGTTCCGAAATGACCCCGACAGGTGTTTTGAAAGCCAAGCCTTCTTGATTGTTAATCAGCTTAATTGGATCCTTGGATGAACCCGCTTTAGCAACCCATATTTTGTAATCTATATTGCTTTTAATTTGGTGATACTCGATGACATCCCCGTATAAATAAAAGTATTGCCCAGCTTCCCCTCTTGGAAAATAAAACACATCGTGACTGTTACGCTCCCGATTGGAATTGAAGCCGGGTAAGGCGTCAATTTTGGGTGTTTCCGATACTGCGGCTTTCCTTCTGACAGATAAGTCGGCAGACGCAAGCGCTTGAACAGTTTTATCGGAGGGTTTAGCTATATAGACCGTTTGCTTTTGCGGTGCCCACAGGACAATTGCTCCGCTAGCCTCCCCAATCGCTCGGAGTGGAACAAACACGCTTCCATTCACAAGCGACACAGGAACTTCAATTTCTTTCTGTTTGCCGCCAATCTTCGCATTTTTACTGTTTAATTGGAATATGGATTTTTGCTGTGTGGACTGATTGACCACAGTGACCGTTTTGGCTGTGTTGTCCCATGTTATGGCCGTATTAGGGAGGCCGGCAATCGTTTTTATAGGTACTAAGGTTACTCCGTCCTTAAGGATAGGCTGGACCTCTGTATTCACTGCTTTGCTGTTGACGACAATGGCTGGCGAATGAGACGCAAACGAAGCGGCTGCAGGCACACAGCTTAAGAATGCAGCAAGTGCAGCGGACAAGATTCGTTTATTCTTCACTTGGAAACCTCCTTGTTTGTTCTATTTTCTTAATTAGACGTTATGTACTGGAAAAAGTTAAAAAAACAAGCAGTTCTGCATCCCTCCAACAAACGGAGATTTGCACACTGCTTGATTTTGATCAGTTGCTTAGCTACATCTAAGCTTGTTTGCCAATTAAGTGCTGCGAAATTCCTCTCAACTATGTATTCTTCTTTGCAGCCTGCATACCGCCGATGATAAGCATGATAATCCCAATTACTGCTAGAACAATCCGGACCAAGAATGGACTCAATGAAAACACCGTTTCACCCTGCCAGTGCAATCCGAACAAGCTTTCATTCAGGCCCACAATCGCCAATAATGGCTTAAGAAACAAGCTGAGGGTTAATAATCCGATCCCCCATATCATATTCCTATTCATAGCTTCAAAACCTCTTTTCCGATTAAGATAGATGCTCAAGCAGGCTGCGGTTGAGGGGTTTATTAAAAATGATCCTACTGCGTAAGTGCAACCCCTCGAAGCAAAGTTGAACTCTAGATGCTGAGTGGGGAATCAAGAAAAGTAGTGAGGGGACAATCAGGACGTCAAAATAAATCTTGGGTGCTTACGAGTGACTATTGCTTCACCGCTTTTACAGCGTTCCGAACTCTTTTGATTTATGAAATTCTTTCGCAATCCTGATATTTTCTTCGGTCAATAATTGTTGTTTTAACATTTCGCTAACATTATTTGAATGTTTTACAATGCTTAGAACCTGATACAACAGCTGTTTCACTTGCTTATCGTCCAAATGGACAAGTAATGCGCCGCTCCAGATTGGAAAGTCTAAGTAATCAATGTTTGCATTGCGCAGGTTTGCGCCACTCAGGTCTGCCCTGTTCAGGTCTGCATAACGCAGGTCTGCACCGCTCAGGTTAACTTCGCTCAGGTCTGCTTTGGTCAGGTCTGCATAGGTTAGGTTTGCATCGCTCAGGTCGGCTTTACTCAGGTCGGCTTCGCTCAGATCGGCAAAACGCAGGTTTATACCGCTCAGATCAGCTTTGCTCAGGTTTGCACTGCGCAGTTCCGCTTCGCTCAAGTCTGCTTTGCTCAGGTTTGAGCCGCGTAGGTCTGCGGCATCCAGGTCTGCCTTACTTAGGTTTGCTTCGCTTAGGTCTGCGCCGCTCAGGTTGGCGCCGCTCAGATCTGTTTTGCTCAGGTTTACCATGCGCAAGTTTGCACCGTTTAGTTCTGCCTTAACGCCGTCCTTTTCAGAATTTATCCATTTTCTATGTAATTCCAGTAATTTTTTCATTTCGTTCTGTATAATGTTTCTCCCCTCCACTTTGGTTTTCTAGAAAAACCAAATGCGATTATGAGACAAGATGCAGTCCCACTTTCTGGTCCCACTGACACACCCTTTCATTATAATCACCCCTTAAACTACACTTCAAGGACCGTTTTTTCAGTGCATTCCAACATCCTCATCACAAACAAATAGCGGCCATCTGGCCGCCATTGCTTATCTTTTGCAACTTGTCGCAAACCCATTTCTCATGGTCTCATTATAGCTTACTTCATAAGGTGGAGCAGCAGACAGATGCCTGTGTTTCCAGTACGGTGCCAATCCACTTGGCGACTTCCTGATGGGCCGGATGAATAAGGTATTCATCCATGTCTTCTAGGGATGCAAACTTGGTAATCAGGATCAAATCATATGCTGAAGAGCCATGGCGAATATTAACTTCAGCCTGGATATCGAGAAGAACATCTATGTTGCCTCTTAAGCTCAGCAGAACGGTTTGAACTTGCTCGATCTGCTTTGGACTCTGGTCCTTCAGCTTCAGCAGCAAATGATTTACTATCATTTTTGGTTCACCTCGTCCCTTATCTGATCAGCGTTCTTCTAGTTGTTCCGAACCTTTTGACAGCCGTATCGTGAGCCGCTTAATCTTAAGGTTGTTAATCTGAAAATAAAAATCTAAATAAAGCGGGTCCGGAAGTCCGGTTTTGTCGAAATCCCCGTCCACCTTAAAAACAGCCACGATTTCTCCCTCATGCTGTTTATGCTGTTTGAGTTCAAGCGTGATGTTAGCACCGAAGTGATGTTCGGCACTCCATTTTTTTATCGCAGCTTTGCCTGCCCATTCTTTGCCTTCATCAAAGACAAGCGCATCTTCCGAAAAGCAGCCGGCATAAGCCTCCGGATCGGGTTTATTGGCAACAGCTATAAAATCTTGTATCACTTGTGGAAGCAGACTGGGCTCCATAAGATCAACTCCTTTGTAAGTTCGTTAAACGGTGCGGATCGTTCCGCCGTCAATGACATACTCACAGCCCGTAATATAAGAGGCTCTGCTCGAAGCAAGGAAGGCAACAAGCTCGGCAACCTCCTTAGGTTTGGCCGGCCGGCCGAGAGGAATACCGCCAAGCTCATCCATTAACTGCTGGCGGGCAGCCCGATAGTCTGTTCCGGCTTGTTCAGCCATTCTCCCGATTAACCGTTCCGCCGCTTCCGTTTCGGTAAACCCCGGCGCCACTGCGTTGATTCTTATCCCCATAGAGCCGAATTGGGTCGCGATGTTTTTACTGTAGTTAACGAGTGCAGCTTTGGCTGCCGAATAAGGCATGGTCATGCTACCCGGCAATTTACTCTGAATGGATGAGATATGGACAATCACTCCGCTTTTTTGTTCAACCATGTAAGGAAGAAATCCACGGTCAAGACGGACGGTTGAAAACAGGTTGGTGTTAAACGTCATCAGCCAATCCTCATCTGTTATGGCTAAAGCTCCTGCCGTGCTGGTCGAGGAACCTCCCACATTGTTAATCAAAATATCCAGACCGCCGAACATCCGGCTTGTTTCCTGAATCATATGCTCCACACCTTCCGGGAGGCTGGCATCGGCCTGAATGAACCCTACTCCTTCCGGTAATGCTTCGGGCAGTGATCTTGCCGCAGCGATCACTTCAGCTCCTCCCGCATGCAGACGTTGGACGATCGCCCTGCCGATTCCTCGGGTTCCGCCAGTCACCAGGGCTCGCTTACCTGCAAATTCTTTGCTTATATCCAATAAATACGGGCTGTTTTCCATCGTTCTGCTGAATCCTCCTCAGTACGTTTTGAATACAAGGCTAGTTTAATCAACAGAACCTGACAGCTTTCGTGTCTAGTTATCTAGAATATTTTTTGGCCATTTTGGTCGTGCGGTTTTTCATCTCCAGCCTGACAGACGCCGGCTCAATTACTTCCAGTAAATCTCCATAGGAAAGAAGATATTGATACAGCCATTCTCCGGAAGGCAGATCAGAAGTGACAAGGAGAGAGCAGTCTTCCTGTTTCGAAACGTTCTCTTTCTTAAACTCATCAACGACGCGATAGGCTCCCGCCGGTTCTATTTTTAATAGCAGAGAGATTTTAGGCGTTTCGTTAACCTTAACTTCGGCACGAGAAGTCCCGGCAGCCTCTATCCATTCCTGCTGATTCTCTAAGCACTTATCCTCGTCTCCGTCTAAATGCTGCACTTTCGACATCCTGGTAATCTTGAAGGTTCTCAAAGCATCTTGTTCGAAACTATAAGCCTCTACGTACCAGGCTCTATCCTTAAATAGTAGTTTCACTGGTGCGGCTCTCCGGCTTTTTTGTTCCCCGGCAGCAGACAAGTAGGTAAACGAAATCACTTTATGCTCCAAAATGGCCTGTTTCAGCAGGGCATACAACTCTTTTTGTTTTTGCCCGCTCCCCCACAAGGAGAAATCCACCTCAATCCAGTTCGTGTTGTTTTTCCTGAACAAGCTGCTCAGCTTTGTGAGAACTTCGTCGGTATCAGGATATTGGGCCACGGCCAAGCTTTGTAAGGCAAAAAGGATCTCATCCTGCTCCTTGTCCGAAAGCAAAGATTTATTCAGGACAAATCTGTCGGACAGGGAAATGCCGCCTCCTTTTCCTTGGGTGGTGTAGATCGGAATTCCGGCCTGGCTTAAAGTCTCAACGTCTCGATAAACCGTTCGGACAGACACTTCTAACCGCTCGGCCAGCTCTGGTGCCGTAACCGTCCCTTTTTCCAATAAAATATATACCACTTGAAATAATCTGCTGATTTGCATCCGCTCACCCCTGTTTCAGTTTATCCGTTAAAACTGGACAGGAAGGTGTCAGGTTAGGGTTTGAAAAAAAAAGGCAAAGATGTTAAGTCGCTTGTCTTTTACTTTCATTCGCTTGCTCGTTCTGTCGTTCGCGTAACTCACTTAGATGATTGTGGATAAAACCCTCATACCCAGATAGCTCGTAGAGCGCAACAAAAAAAGCCATCAGATGGCTTTTATGAGGAAATCAACTTGCTCATCAATCTTTACGCCAGCTAACAGCTACGACCAATCAGTATGTTATTGATTCATTTGAGAGGGTTTTACTTTCTGAATGTGAACTAGGATATCAAACGATCTACCTAATGATATATCAGCAGTTGTCGGAATATTTGGGCCTACGGTAGTTACTCCAGCGAAAAAGGGATGTTCTTCGTTTAGCCAAGTTTTTGTCACTCCGCTTGCTTTGCGTAAATCGACAAAAAACTGGTCGTAATTGACTTGTCCAAACGTATAGTTAAAAATATTCGGGGCGTCTAATTTTAATATTCCATAAGGCCCAAATTTTTGACTGCTGTTATAGACATTGTAACGTCCCTCAAAGACAGAGGTTCCAATGGCTACATACCGTTTTCCATAATGTTCTGCTAAGTGCTGCCCAGCTAATTTAGGGTATACGGAAGGGAGCATATTGGTTTTCGAAAGGTGTGCATTATGGGCCCACACGATTGTTTTCCCTACATGTTCTTCTGTCCACCTCGCATTTTCATACATGGCAATATCATGCTTCAAATAAAAGTCATCCACGTTATCAGGATATGAAGCTGTCATTGCCGTAAATTGCTCGATAATACGAGCATTTTGTTTGATCCATGCGAACTCCTGGGATTTTCCATTCAGATTACTTTTATTTTGTTCTAATAAAGCGCTGATTTGTTTCGCATCTGAAACATACCGCTCTTTAGTTTCTTTTTTAAGGCCGCCAAAGGTATCTAAATTCTTGGTTACAGGAATAAGGCCTTCCATCTTTTTTTCGAAACGAGCTGCAAGTTGTGGATTGTGTTTCTTTACATACTCTATGATATTGTTATAAACACTCTCGTTTACGGTTTGGATATCCATCCCGATGATCCGGATTTTGGATTTATGCTCTGGAGCAGCATTATATTGGCGTATCCATTGCAGCAGATTTATAATTTCTTTCGTGTTAAATACTGGCGATAGGTATTGGCGCGGATCCCCTTTACCCGTAAGAACATAGCGATCGAGTCCTAATGCTCTGTCCCATCCCTCTTCTAACACTAGGGCGTTAAAGCCCCTTTCAGCTACCAAATAATTAACAATGCGATGTTTCATCGTAAAAACTTCATGTGCTCCATGCATTGCTTCACCTATACCAACAATTGTAGCTGATCCTATCATATCCTTAAGCGGACTTAAATCATGAAGGGATGCTGTTGGATCCGTTGTCTTTAATGGTATTGCATGCTTTTCCAACCATTTTATCTGTTCGGCTTTTTGATTGGAGCTGTAGGGAGCTGTACTAGAAGCACCTGCTTTCGAAGTTGCATGAATACTTCCTGTAAAGCTAGCCAGTGTGATCATCGAAGCAGCAATTGCGGTAACCATTTTCTTTTTCATATAATCCTCCTAAAATACTTTAAGACTTGGTTGGATAAGTTTTATTCCAGTTCGGTTTCGCATTAACCAAAAGGTGCGCATCCATTGCAGCGGTCCGGAAGTTCTAATTTGGATTGAGCCCAAATCTTGGACTGAAAAGCAACTATTCTGGAGGCAACCTGGTTTTTATGAGGTTCATCGCTCCTCTCCCTGTCATACCCGCATCCTACGACTTATTGTGTCAACTCTGCCAGTGCAATAATGTCATGTGACATTTTTTTAGATTGCACCAAGGCAAATCCGCGGCGACCAATGGGATAAAATCAAGAACCTGTTGCCAGCCGAAAGAAACCTGCAAGGAGGGAGACCCAGTTCAACGACAAACGGCGGCCGTCAAGTGGACGGCTGCCATCGGTTCACGACTTTTATTTAACTGGACATCACTGTCGCCCGTATAATCTTCCCCTTCAAGTTCATTCCCATCCTTTGGAAGGATTAAGCGAGTAAAGCCACGATGAATTTGCATCTCCTAAATCAGCTCTGATTCATGAAGAACGCAAAGGCTATATGTGAGATGTTAAATTGACACTTTTTATAAAAAGTGATGTAGTAATAACATATTTCAGGATGGTATTATTTTTCATTTAAAGGAAATGTTGAGATGTTCAATTTCTAACGAAAAAGGATGATTGCATTGAAACTCGAATCCGAGCGGCATGGGGAAATTATACGTTACCGCAGTGGACATATCACGATGGAAGAAGATCTTATCGTTACGGAGCATCCGGTCACAATCAAAATAAACGGTGATGAATTCGTCACTCTAGTATGCACGCCTGAATATATCGAGGACATGGTAATCGGTTATTTGGCATCCGAAGGAATCATTAGAGGGTTCCAGGATATCAAGGCGATTTGGAGTCAGGAAGAAGAAGGTTTCGTCCACGTAACTATAGACCACTTAAGCCCATTGCACCGTCAGCTGTTTGCCAAGCGATATGTAACTTCCTGCTGCGGGTCTAGCCGGCATGGCTTCGTCTACATTAATGATGCTAGAACGGCCAAAATTGCGGACGGGGTACATGTGTCACTTACTTTCGACGATTGTTTCCGCTTAATGGAGGAAGTGCAAGCCGGATCAGAGCTGTTCCACCGCACCGGTGGCGTCCATTCTGCTGCAATTTGCGATGCCGGCAGGGTGCTGCTGGCCCGCAGCGATATTGGCCGTCATAATGCACTGGACAAAATTTACGGCCACTGCCTGAAGCAACATTGGAAACTCAATGACAAAATTGTTGTTTTCAGCGGACGGATCTCTTCGGAAATCTTATTGAAAGTAGCCAAAATAGGCTGTGAAATGATTTTATCCAAATCTGCCCCCACCGGACTAGCGCTTGAGCTGGCGGAACAGTTAGGAATCACCACCGTTGGTTTCATTCGTCAGAATTCATGTAATGTGTATACCCGTCCGGATCGGATCTCCGGCTGTCCCGCTTCCCCCCCTCCGTGAACCTCAAATTTCAAGCACAAAACTCACTGTTCTCTATTTTTACTTTTGTTACAATTTTTTCTAGGAATCGTAATTGTTATTTTTTAGGTCATATGATTAATCCTCTCCAGGATAGGAAGTGATGTCAACGGAACAATTGCTGGATCGATTATATGAAGAAGAATCACTGGACGCTCAAGAGATTATTGCTGTGCTGAGGAACCCGGACCCGAATCTAAAAAAGCGGCTTCATCATCTGGCCCATCTGAAAAGAATGGAATGTTACGGCGACCGTGTATTTTTGCGCGGGCTGATCGAATTCTCCAATATTTGCAAACAGAACTGCCTGTACTGCGGCATCCGCTCCGGCAATAAGACAGTCCGCCGCTATCGGCTCCAACCTGAAGAAATCTTGGAATGCTGCCGGGAAGGGTATGAGCTGGGTTATCGTACCTTTGTTCTACAGAGCGGAGAAGACGACTGGTACACCACTGAGAAGCTGACCAAGCTCATTACACGCATTAAAACACTCTATCCGGATACCGCGGTAACACTGTCGATTGGTGAACGGGATGATGAGACTTACGCTGCACTGCTCGCGGCCGGAGCTGACCGTTACTTGCTGCGCCATGAGACAGCCTCCCGTAAGCTGTACCAAGCCCTGCACCCGACCATGACCTTTGACAGCCGCCGGAATCGGTTGGAGGCTCTCAAGTCCCTCGGCTATCAGGTGGGTGCAGGCTTTATGGTTGGTTTACCAGGTCAAACGCCCGGGGATTTGGCTGAAGACCTGCTGTATCTTAAGGCGCTTGAACCGGATATGATCGGCATTGGCCCTTTTTTGCCGCATCAGGCCACACCCTTAAAGGACGAGCCGGCCGGAACAGTAATAAATACACTGGATATGATTGCTCTTGCCCGGCTTTTCGTGCCGAATGCCCTAATCCCTGCTACAACAGCCATGGGAACCGCTCACCCGAACGGGCGGGAGCTGGCGTTGCAAGCAGGCGCCAATGTGGTCATGCCTAATCTCTCTCCTTTGAGAGTACGAGCCCAATACACGCTCTACAATAACAAAATCTGTCTGGGTGACGAATCCGCCCAATGCAGATTCTGTCTGGAACAGCGGATTGAAGCTGCCGGTTTCCATGTGGATATGGGCCGGGGAGATAGTCTGAATTATCTATCCCGCACTTCTGCACAGCGCATTCCATTGTAAGGAAGCACCAAATCAGCCTGTTGCCATCTCGCAATCGAGTTGGAAGAGTTCAAGTCTGCTTGTCAATCTAATAATGAACCCAGAAAGAAGTGGATGTTCGTGAGCCGAGTAAATGAAAGTCGTCCGGCGGATTTCATTCAGGACGAAGAGATCCAAGAAGCGCTGCGATTTGGAGAAAGTGCTGGATCGGATCGGGCCAAGGTGTCGGCAATTCTTGAGAAAGCCCGACAATGTAAAGGACTGACCTCACAAGAAGCAGCTGTTCTCTTAAATGTGGAAGATCAGGAAACACTGAATGAGATTTATCAGGTGTCCAGAGAGATCAAGGAACGGATCTACGGCAACCGGATTGTATTGTTCGCACCACTCTATGTCAGCAACTACTGTGTCAATAATTGCGTGTACTGCGGTTACAAACATTCCAATTCCGAATTCACACGCAGCCGCTTAACGTCAGATGAAATTGCCCAGGAAGTTACCGTTCTGCAGTCTCTGGGACACAAACGGCTTGTGCTGGAAGCGGGTGAGGATCCCCGCAATTGTTCCATCGATTACATTCTCGACTGCATAAAGACCATTTACGATACGAAGCTGGATAATGGCAGTATCCGCCGGATCAATGTCAATATCGCTGCAACAACAATCGATGACTACATCAAGCTGGCTGAGGCGGGAATTGGAACTTATATTTTATTTCAGGAGACTTATCATAGACCTAGTTACAAGCAATACCATCCGCAAGGACCCAAAAGTGATTATGATTGGCATACGACCGCCATGGACAGGGCCATGAAAGCGGGTATCGAGGATGTTGGTATTGGTGTTCTGTATGGGCTCTACGATTATAAATATGAAACGATAGCCATGTTAAAACATGCCGAGCATCTGGAACAGGCCTATGGCTGCGGACCGCATACGATTTCCGTCCCCCGCCTGCGCGAAGCGGAGAATGTGAACCTGGACAATTACCCTTACTTGGTCAGCGATCCCGATTTCGCCAAAATCGTCGCCGTTCTGCGAATAGCCGTTCCCTACACAGGAATGATACTCTCTACACGCGAAGACGCTGAATTTCGTGATCAGATCATCAAACTGGGCATTTCCCAGATCAGCGCAGGCTCCGCCACGGGTGTTGGCGCATACAGTGTGAACAGAGATAAAGATGACAAGCCGCAATTCATGGTAGGTGATCACCGCTCTCCTATGGAAATCATCAAAAATCTCTGCCAGGACGGGTATGTGCCGAGTTACTGCACCGCCTGTTACCGGGAAGGCCGCACGGGTGACCGTTTCATGCAGCTGGCAAAATCCGGCCAAATCCATAATGTCTGTCAGCCGAACTCCCTGATGACGTTTCAGGAATACCTGCTGGATTACGCCGATGAGGAGATGCGGGCCATTGGAGAGCAAACGATTCATGACAATCTGGAGCGCATCCCCAAGGAATCGGTCAAAAAAGCGACCCTAAAGCAACTTCAGCGTATCCATAACGGCGAACGAGATCTACGGTTTTAGCCGCACCCGCACCCAATGTACGCTGTCACAAAAAGGGGTGTTCCAGCAGCCATTCAAACGGCTTTTGGAACACCCTCCGCTTTAATATACGCATTAATGGGTTCCCCCCTCCTCCCAGGCCAGCATTGCAGACGGAAACATTTCGATGGCTCTTGGGAACACCCCCTGCACGTAGGCAATAAATACACCATAATTCACAATTGGAACACCCGCATGTTCCGCCTCTTCAAGCCTCGCCAGCATCGCCCTGCGGTTCAACATACATGCTCCGCAGTGAATGATCAGTGAATAACCGCCGAGTCCTGCGGGGAAATCGCTGCCTGCGGCATGTTCAATTTGAAGCTGCCTGCCTGTCAGTTCCCGCAGCCAGCGGGGAATCTTCACGGAAGCAATATCATCCGATTGCCGGTGATGCGTGCAGGCTTCCGCAATGAGCACCCGGTCTCCGTCCTGCAAACGGCCAATAGCGCGAACCCCGCGTACAAGCTGAGGAAGATCCCCCTTATACCTGGCAAACAATATGGAAAAGGACGTGAGCGGGATATCTTTTGGAGTATCTGCCTGAACCTTAAGAAATGCCTGTGAATCCGTGATGACCACATTTGGCTTGCGCCCCAGCATCTTGAGCGTGTGTCCAAGCTCCTGTTCCTTGGTGACAACAGCAACTGCATCACATTCCATGATGTCACGAATGGTCTGCTGCTGGGGCAGAATCAGTCTTCCTTTAGGTGCTGCCTTATCGATCGGCACAACCAGAACAGCCAAGTCTCCGGGGTTCAGCAGGTCTCCCACCAGCCGGAACCGGTCTTCGTCCCTCGGCAGCTCCCGGACGATTGCAGCTTTTAGCTCCTTGATCCCAGTATTCCTGAGAGCACTGAATAGCATTGGCTTCAAATGAAGCCGTTCTTCTACCTTTGCCGCCACTACAGTGTGTTCCTCACCGTCACCATGCGCTTCGAGCAAGTCTACTTTGTTCAATAGCAGAATGACCGAAATCTTTTTGGCAGACAAGTTCTGTAAAAGATTGTGCTCAAATTCGCCTACTCCTTGGACAGCGTCGATCACCAGCAGCGCCAGATCGGTTTTGCTCAGAACCTGATTTGTTTTGCGAATCCGCTGTTCACCCAAACTTCCGCTATCATCCAATCCGGCGGTATCAATAAGCACTACCGGTCCCAATGGCAGCAGCTCCATCGGTTGATAAACCGGATCTGTCGTTGTCCCGCTTACCGGAGAAACAATGGACGTCTCCTGACCGCCTAAAGCGTTAATCACACTGGATTTGCCGGCATTACGCCTTCCAAAGACTGCAATGTGCATTCGTTCTCCACGCGGGGTATGATTTAAGCTCATAACATGCGCTCCTTCGTTATCCTAGAACCTTTATAAATCACTTGATCTTCCAGGGATGCCTGGTTTGGTAACCTGCAGCGGGTGCAGAATGGCATCGATCTGCTTTTCCGTCATCAGTCCTTGTTCCAGCAAAATCTCTTTTAACGGCTGGTCCGAGGCCGCCGCAGACATAGCCAGTTCAGCTGCGGCGTCATAACCCAGATACGTCACCGCTGCGGCCGCCATGACGCCGGAGTGTTCCAAATGCTCGAGACAATGAGCAGTATCGACTTTCAACCCACGCACGCATCGCTCATGAAAGAGCCGTACAGCCTCAGTAAGAATTTCAAGAGATTCAAGCAGAGATTCTGCGATTAAAGGGGCAAAGGCATTCAGCTCCAGCTGGCCGCTGGCCGCCGCCAAAGTGACTGCTGTATCATTGGAGATTACTTTCATAGCGACTGACCCGGCCATCTCTGCGATGACCGGGTTCATTTTACCGGGCAGGATCGAAGAACCTACCTGCATAGGAGGCAGGATGTATTCTGCCATTCCGCCGGAGGGCCCGGAATTAAGCAGCCGGAAATCACCGGATATCTTCAGCAAGTTCACCGCAGCAGCTTTGAGCAAACCTGAAACTTCCACAAATACATCCATATTCTGTGTGCCATCCATCGGAAAATCGCTGCGGCACAGCCCCATTCCGGATAGTTCCCGCAGCTCTTCTGCAATGGCATAACTATAAGCAAGGGGAGCATTCATTCCCGTGCCCACTGCCGTTCCTCCAAGGTTAATCTCCCGAAGCCGTTCCTCCGCCTTGTACAGCCGCCACCTGTCCCGTGCAACCGCTTTGGCATAAGCACCGAAGCTTTGTCCAGCCATGATGGGCAGTGCGTCCATGAGCTGCGTCCGTCCTAACCTTAACACATCGGCGTATTCCCGCTCCTTCTCCTGCAATGCCTCCTGAAGGGAGGCAAACTCTTCACTAAGCGAGCGAAGCAGCGGAATCATCGCAATTCGCATGGCAGTGGGATACACGTCATTGGTAGATTGATAGAGATTCACATGATCTATCGGATGGATCAGCCGGTAATCTCCCTTATGTCCACCAAGTTTCTCGATGGCCAGATTGGCTATCACCTCGTTAACGTTCATGTTTGTGCTCGTTCCCGCTCCGCCCTGATACGCATCCACAATAAAGTGTGTATCCATCTGGCCTTGGAGAATTTCATCGCAAGCGGATAAAATACCCGATGCCACCTGCTCGGAAATCCCCCCTTGCCTGCCATTTACTTTGGCTGCCGCTTTCTTCACCATTACAATGGCCCGCGTGATCCGCGGATTCACCGGCCGGCCGCTGACCGCAAAATTATCCCGCGCCCTTACCGCGTGAATTCCATAATAAGCCCCACTAGGAACCATTTCACTCCCTAGAGCATCCGATTCCACCCGAAACATTGAATCGTCGTTCAATTGTTTTTCACCCCCCAATTTGCGACATCAGCCGCTTTGTGGCCTTCAAGGGTGGCTTGGTACCCGGTTGGTCCATCATTAGATGCTGGCCAGGTTTGGCTTCCAAGGCGCGCAGAAACAACTGCTTCAGCAGCTCTGATTGAGCGATGTAAGGCCGGATATACAGCTCTTCGTTCCAGAAGAGGCACGGCTTAACGTGACCGTTTGCTGTAATACGCAGCCGGTTACATGAATTACAGAAATGCTGGCTGACCGGATGAATCAAGCCAAATTGCCCTGCCGCACCTTGGATGCGAAAATAATGGGCCGGGCCGGAATCTGCTGCTTTTTCAGTCGGCTCATCAGTTGTCCTACCCGAGTCTGGGTCTGTTTCAAGACTAAAACCAGCCTTTGCACAGCGCTCCAGTATTCCATCCAAAGGCATATATCCCGCTTCCCATCCGTTGATATCATGGCCCATGGGCATATATTCAATAAAGCGGACGTGCAGCGGATATTTCTGAGTCAGCTGCAGAAAGGATTCAATTTCATCATCGTTTACGCCTTTCATCAAGACCATATTCAGCTTCAGTATCTCGAAGCCAGCCTTAAAACCAACTGCTAAAGCATGCAACACCTTGCTGACATCGCCGCCCCCAGTGATTCTGGAATAGCGTTCTGGAACTAGAGAATCCAGGCTGACGTTGAGATCTGTAAGCCCGGCATCACGCAGCTTCTGCACTTTGGGGGCGAGCAGCAGTCCATTCGTGGTCAGACCAACACGTTCGATCCCGGAGATGGCTCTTAACCTGGCAACCAGTTCTTCCAGGTTCGGACGTATCAACGGTTCTCCTCCGGTAAGACGCACCTTGGTTACCCCCATCTCGGCGAGTACCCTTACGATCCGTTCAATTTCGTCAAAGGTAAGCGGGTTACCCTTCACAGCCTTTTCTACTCTGCCCGGATTGCAATACTGACAGCCCAAGTTGCAGCGCTCCGTAACGGAGATACGCACATAATTATGTAAACGGCCAAAGGGATCGACCAAGATATCGGACAAACGCTCCACCTTGCTTTCTGCGTTATAGTGACTGAATTAGAGACGCGAAAAACCGCCGAACTGCAGTAATGACTGCGCACTGGCCAGTCTTTTCCGGGAAATGGAGTCCTCAATCTGGCTTGGTACAATGAATTGGAGTGCATTGGTGGGGCATACCCGCACGCATTCCGGGCCCTTTCCGCTGTCTTCACACAAATCACATTTGTTCGCCACAATTCTCTCTTTGCGGCTCCATGAACCCGCTGTATTGGAACGAAGCCCGGATTGAAGTTGCTTTTGGCCACCTTTATGTGCCGGAACCATTGTAATCGCCCCATAAGGACATACCAGCATACAGGTCTTGCAACCAATACAGCTATCCTGATTGATGAAAATGCTGTTGTCTTTGCTCGTAATGGAGCCATTCGGGCACACATTGGCACAAGGAGCATCCTCGCAATGTCTGCACTGCACCGGTGCGGTAACTTCGTCGGTCTCGACGACTGTCAACCGGGGATAGAAGTCGGCCCCGCTCTCTTCTTGAAGAAACATATTATTCCCGGCATGGGCAACTACGCAGGCTACTTCACAAGTATGGCAACCTATACATTTATCAGGGTCGGCAATGACAAACCGGTTCATGACATCTCCTCCTTAACACTTCTGTCAACAAATTGGGTATGCAGCAAATGATGTGAAGTATGGCCTAACGGTTCACCTAAAAAGTCCTTATACAATTTGATAATATCTGGATTCTCATGAGATTTGCGGACCTTCTGATGAGAGTCATGGCGGTAAAGGGCGCTTTTTCTGGCCTGATAAGCCATTTTCCGTTGCGTTTCCACCAGGAGCTTGGGCTGTCCGCCGCCGCTGACACAGCCTTCGGGACAAGCCATCACTTCAATGAAATGATACGGGCAGGTGCCCTCTGCAACTTTTGCCAAAACAGCATCCACATATTTCAGTCCTGCAACTACTGCCACTTTGAGCTCCAATTCGCCAATCTGAACTTCTGCCGTCCGTATGCCTTCCTCTCCCCTGACAAAATCCAATTGCAGATTGGGAATCTGCTCATGGGTGATCAGTTCATACCCCGTTCGTATCGCCGCTTCCATCACACCGCCTGTGGCACCGAAGATTGTGCCTGCTCCTGAGTATTTGCCCAGCGGTGAATCAAACGGCTCGTCGGGAAGATGAATGAAATCGATGCCTTGATCCTTGATTAAGCTGGCCAGTTCCCTTGTAGTAATCACAAGATCCACTTCACGGCAACCATCCACACTCATTTCTTCTCTGCTGCATTCAAATTTTTTACAGGTACAGGGCATAACCGCAACGCTGAAAATATCCGAAGGTGCAATTCCGTCCAGCTCCGCTCCGTAGGTCTTGAACAAGGCTCCACCCATTTGCATCGGGGACTTGCAGCTGGACAAATGCTCCAGCAGCTCCGGTGCTGCCGTCTCCGCATGCTTCACCCAGGCCGGGCAGCAGGAGGTGAACATTGGCAGCCGCTCTCCTGACATCACTCTGCCAATCAACTCTGAGCCCTCTTCCATAATCGTCACGTCCGCAGCAAAATTTGTATCATAAATCCGGTCAAACTTAAGCCGTCTCAGCGCCGCCGCCATTTTCCCCGGGGTTAAAGTGCCGAAGGGCAGCCCAAACTCCTCCGCCAGAGATACTCGGACCGCAGGAGCGCACTGCACCACCTTGAACCGTTTCGGATCAGCCAGAACGGCTTTTACCTTCTGGATATCTCCTGACGAATAAGCAGCGAATAATGGCTCACGCACGTTGGGGAGCTGCCCTCTTTCCTGTAACTTTACCGCTCGTGAGGCTATCGTCGACTCGTTGTCCGCAGCATAAGCGGTACAAATCTGCACACACTGTCCACAAACGACGCAGCGATGAGCATCAATAGTCTGCGGGTGGCCAGGTTCGCCGATAATGGCTTCCACAGGACATACAGCCGCGCAACGTCTGCAGCCGGTACATAATTGTTCGTCAATATGAATGATTGGATCCTTATACGACATAGTGCAACCTTCTTTTCTGAATTGAAGTGGTATTACAGTCGCATAGCTGCTGCTGTCCGTGACCTGGATACACTGGTATCCGGATGAACCAGTGACAGCGCCCCTACTGGACAGACCTCTACACAAGCCGGAACGTTTCCCATAGCTCCGTCCTTATGGTCCCTGGTCCGGCATAAGTCACATTTATAGGCGATCACTTTGGCGCTGCGTACCATCGCGTTATGCTGCCGCTCCTTCAGTTGAATCTGAGGGACTACCTTGCCGTTGCTGTACGCTTTATCCAGACTGACGGCACCAAACGGACAGGCCATGGCACAGCCTTTGCAGCCTATGCAGCTCTCTTCATGAATAACTATTGTCCCCTCCTCCCGCCGGATCGCCTGAACCGGGCAGGCTTCCGCACAAGGCGCATTCTCGCACTGGCGGCATTGTACCGGCAGTGTGAAGCTCTCTGTTCGAATGACATGCAGGCGGGGAATAACCGGTACCGTAACAGTACCCACAGCCGCCACAACCCCATTGTGATCGTTATGAACTGCGAAACATGCCAGTTCACACGCCTTACAGCCTATACATTTGCCCGCTTCGGCAATAGCAAACGGACTCGGCTGTACATTATTCATACCGGTCTCGCCTCCACATGCATCTGTGCTCTGAGCGCCTCATATTCCTGCTGAACCTGTTGTTCCGCGCGCAGTTGATCTGCAATTTTCTCGATGCGGATTGCACAATACTTGTATTCCGGAGTTTTGGAGACCGGATCCAGATAGTCACCCGTCAGCTCATTGCAGGCCCCAATCCAGAAATGGTAGGTCATATAGGTGGCTCCGGTTTTCACACGGTTGCTGATCTGTGCCCGGGCTAACACTCTGCCTCGGCGGGATACAACATGTACAAGCTGGCCGTCTTCAATCCCTAAGCTTGATGCGTCCGCCTGACTCATTTGGATGAAACCAGGCTCATCCGAAAGTTGACTGAGGGCACGGCAGTTGCCGGTCATCGTCCTAACCGAATAATGCCCTACCTCACGCACTGTGGACAAGGACAACGGATATTCCTGATCCGGCTGCTCCAGCGGTGCCCTCCATTCACAGGCAAACAGCTGTCCTTTGCCGCTGGAAGTGGTAAACCGGTTCCCTTCATATAAATACGGTGTGCCCGGATGATCTTCTGACGGACAAGGCCACTGAACACTGCCCTGTTCTTCCATCTTCCGGTAACTGGCTCCGGCAAACGACGGGGAGAGCCCCCTCATTTCATCCCATATTTCTTCCGTGTTCCGGTAGGACATCGGATAGCCCATCGCCGTGGCAAGCTCGCTGATAATTTGCCAATCGGGCTTTGCTTCACCGGGAGGCTCGATGGCCTTTCTGATCCGCTGGAATCCACGATCAGCTGAGGAGTAGACCCCGTCATGCTCACCCCAGGAGGTGGCTGGCAAAATCACATCGGCATGCAGGGCCGTCTTGTTCATGAAGATGTCCTGGACAATTACAAATTCCAATTTATCCAGTGTCTCTCTCACTTCTGAAGCATTCGGATCGCTCTGCACCGGATCTTCGCCAAAAATATAATAGGCCTTCACCTTGTCTTCCTTTAGAACGAGATGGGGAATCTCGGTAATCCGATACCCGACTTTGCGAGGTAAAGCCACTCCCCAGGCCTTTTCAAACTTTTTACGGATCTTGTCATCCGTAACAGACTGGTATCCCGGATAGACATTTGGCAATGCCCCCATATCGCAGGAACCCTGTACATTATTTTGGCCGCGGACCGGACCAATCCCGACGCCAGGTCTGCCTAAGTTACCGGTCAGAAGTGCCAGTGAAGCCAGACCCTTTACAACGTCCACGGCTTGGGCAAATTGACATACCCCCATACCGTACAAGATCATCGCCTTGTTCGCACTCGCATATTGCCTCATTACTTTGCGGATTTCAGCCGCTTGCACACCTGTAATGCTCTCCGCATATTCAGGTGTATATTTCTGTACAGCGGCTTTATATTCCGCAAAACCTTCCACATATTTCTCAACATACTGCTTGTCGTATAACTCCTCAGCAATTAACACATGACCAAAGGCATTGACAAGCGCCATGTTCGTGCCGCCTTTAAGGGGCAGCCAAGTATCTGCAATGCGGGCTGACTCTGTCTTGCGGGGATCGGTTACGATGATCGTTGCGCCCTTCTGCTTCGCACTCACAATTCTTCTCGCCACAATGGGATGGGTAACCGCTGCATTGTATCCAAAAATAAACAACAGATCCGTGTCCTCAATTTCAGGGATTGAATTGGACATTGCCCCATCCCCTAGCGAATAGGTAAGCCCAGCTACGGACGGCCCGTGACATACCCTTGCACAATGGTCAACATTATTGGTTCCGATAACGGCGCGCATAAATTTTTGCATGACATAATTGGCTTCATTTCCCGGGCCACGGGCTGAACCGGTTCCCATGATTGCATCCGGCCCATACTTTTCCTTGATTGCTGTTAGTTTTTCGGCTGTATACTGAATGGCTTCTTCCCAGGATACCTCTGCCAGTGTCCCTTCTTTACGAATCATCGGCTTGCGGATACGGGCGGTAAGAATCTGCGGATCATTCAGAAAATCCCATCCATAATGCCCCTTAAGGCACAGATTCCCTTCATTCGTTCTTCCATCCGCTGGTTCAGCGCCTACGATTTTCCCCTCCTCAACAATTAAATTCATCTGACAACCACTTCCACAATACGGACATACAGTCAGCACTTTATTCTCCATCGTTCCTCACCTCTCCTTGTGATTTTTTGCACAATAATAGCAACAAAAAAATAAGCCAATACACGGTATAATCAGAAATACACAATGTACTGGCTTATTAAAAAGCTAAGGAGCAAAAGTCCATTCTCTTTAATCAAACCGATTTATTCAATTGAATAATAATTGCCTTATCCCCTGGATTCGTGTCTTCAATCTTCCAGGTATATGTAAAGGGGCTGCCAAGCGTTTCTACGATTTCTGCCATAAACTCTCTCTCCAAATAAGGCTTCAGCACCTTCCAGTACTCTGTAACTAAATGTACCGCGCCTTCTTTGAGCAAAATTTCAGATAAACTGGAGAGAATTCCACGAATCTCTATAATGATTAAGGAGTCATCCTCCATCCTAACCTTTACATTCTCCGGACCTTTGCCGCGATAATGCTTCACAATCTTAACGGCAAGTCTTCGCACCTTCTCCTGGCATTCAAAAACAGTCTCAGACATCGCTACATCCCAGCCTCAACATCCCTATTATGGTAATTTATTTAATTAATTACATGGTAAACCTGCCCAATATAGATTGTCAAACCATAAAAAAGGTCAAATCCTTTCATTTCAACGTGATTTCATCCACTTCTTACATGATATCCATAAATTTCTAAAATGCTTGTTCAATCTAACGATATTTAAAAAAAGAGCAGCAAAGATCTAAATTCCGCTTTTCCTGCCGGATTCAGACCTTTACCGCTCTTTGCTAGCTACCTTATGTAAGTTCTACACATTGTAACCATATTTAATTGAATGAGGGGGCCAAAGAAATGCGTAAGGGCATAATTGATCGCTTCGAAGGTGAATATGCTGTTATTGAGATTGACGGAAAAACCGAAGGTATCCTGAAACCAGAGTTACCTGCAGAGGTTAAGGCCGGTGATTCTCTTATATTCCAAAAAGAACAAGATCACGATTGATAATGAGGATACAAAATCACGTAAAGAAGAAATCAGCGAATTAATGAAGAAGCTATTCGAAGATTAATATTAATGCCCCGGTGAAAATCCGGGGCATTTTTTATGCACCAGTATTACCTCTCAATCCGTACTCCTTGAAGCAGACTTAATGAAGTGCCCTCCTGTCAATACCGTTTTAAGTCCATGCATTTGGGCAATATGCTTGTCCTACAAGGCATGGAATTTACGCTTGTTGTTCTCCTTGGCCGTATGACCTAGCTTTTCTTGGAGTTGTTGAACTTTTCTCCCCAGTTCACTGCATTATCTTTCAACCCATTCCGATCCCTCTACGCCGGAGGATTCTTCACTGCTGCTCCAAGTTCTGCACAGTTTCCTTGGCCTTCGTCTACGCACGCGAGACTCGGCTTCCTCTTCTTCCCTTCGCAAGGCCTTATTGAGACGCGTCAGGATTCACTTGATATTACGGCCTGGGTTGCCGCTCGCCCAGCCTCTGATCGGTACTTTTGACGATGCGCTTTTACACACAGATTTCGCTATGCGCAAGCATCCTAGCTACAAGAGTGGCTTGGCCCCTCTCTTGGTTGGACTTTCACCAACTAGATAATGCATGCTTCTGGGCACGCGCACACATAAAAAACTGGCACCGGTATTATACCCGTGCCAGTTTAAGTTCTAAATGCCTTCTCAATGTCTATGTGAGTAGGATAAAATCTCTTTTCAGTGTATCTACATTTAGAAATTATTGTATTTATTCACGTTAATCTTGCTATAGACCACATTGATATGATAGCCGACACGGTCTTTGTCCAGGTACAGGTTTAGGGATTCTCCTTGATACGGGCCCACAAATGTCTGCTTGAACATTCCCTGTGCATCTAGCGTAACCGTTATATCCTCGATAGCTTCAGGTCTTTCTCCACCCGTCTGAATACGGAAGCGCATCTGTTGTCCGGCGTATTCAGCGAACTTACCTTCCACCGTAAGCGAACGGTCGGCATGGAATTCGGCGATGATCATCCGATCTTCAAGTAAGGTTGGTTTCACATACACTTCCCGTTCCGGCAGCGGAGGCAGCAGCTCTTTCGGCATAACCTGCTCCGGACGTCCGAGAAGCTCCTTAAGCTTTGGATTTACGTATTGCAGCAGTTCTGCAGCTGCAGCACGAGTCAGCTCCTGTTGTCCCTGATATCCGTTAATGGACCGTTCTGTAATTCCCTGCGCGTAGTCCTTCGCAAGTAAATACCAAATGGCATTCGCCTGCTTGAAATGAACTCCGTCTGCCGCGGCAATGATCTCCGCAGCTTCCGAGCGTGTAATGGCCCCGTCCCTCAATGCGGTTTTCTCCATACCAGTCAGCGGGAAATTGCGGCTATAAGCGATGCTGTAAGCGCCGTCGGCCCAGTGCTTTTTCTTCTTAGGCGCATAGGATTCATAGTTGACATTATACATCTTCAGGAACGTTACCCAGAACTGGGCTTGGGTGATCTTCGTATCGGGCTTGAAGGTTCCATCTGCATATCCGGTCATAAGCCCCGACCGTACTGCCCATTCAATCGCTTCCTGATTGGCGTGTCCTTTAATGTCTGTCAATCTGGCAGGATCAGAACCCGCATAGCTCTTCGTCTTCAGACGGGGAAGCACCTTCACTTCTACCTCCCCCTTGACGGTTCCGGACGACAGCTTGACCATATAATCGCCCGCTTTCACACCGGTAACTACGCCTGCGGACGTTATCTTCAATCCGGCAGGCTTGCTGCTCTGAAAGGTCAGACCTGCCGTAATATCCTTGGACACTCCGTCATTGTATGTACCGTTAACTTGCAGTGGCAAGCTACTACCTTCATTGATCATGATTTCAGGCATACCGGAGGACAATCCGACCAGCTCATGGCCTTTGCCCGTGGTGAAGGACCATACCTTGGTCGATTGGGCCGCATCGCCTTGGGCCTGATATGTAAGATGGACGGTATAAGTCTGATATCCCTCTAATACGTCTTTAGGGAAGAGATACAGTGTATCGCCATCCATTTCCTCAAAATACGGAATCTCTTCCCCTGCCTCATTCGTAATGACCGCTGTATGGGATACGATATCTGCTTCAGCTGTGGCTGAGATAATGCCGCCTGAATATTCGACACCAAACTGCTTCAGCGGATCCGGAGCCTCGTTGCCATAGAAGCCGATTTTTGCGTTAGTCATCCTGTCATAAGGATATACAGCGACTCTTCCGTCAATCGATCTACGGGCGCTGTAGTTGGATGCTGCCAGATCGGCAACAGCAGTGCCATCCTTAAGACCAAACCCAATCTGATCGTATTTCGGGCTCAGAATAGTTTTACGGTGATAGGCCGTATCCAGCCATCCCTGAACGGCTTCGGAACTGCTTGCCTGCCCGAAATGCATCACTTCACCATAAGCAAATCCGTTTCCAGAAGATTCCCACCCCGCAGCTTTCACACGGTCTATGATGGAAGCACCTGTGAATCCCGGCTTTCCAGGCTCCTGATTGTGAGCGCTCAGGCTGGCTGTTTCCTCATTAATGTTGTAATATTCGGCATGCAGTTCTGCTGCTGTGACAAGATTTGTATTCAAGGTTAACGGCTTTATGCCTGATTTAACCCGAATCTCATTCAGAAAGGCCAGTGCATCCAGGTAATCCTGAGCATAAGCCTGACTGGCCGAGGCCCTGGCCGGAGCAGCTAATCCGGATCCGCCCCCTATTACAGAGAGCAACAGAATTACGGCACACGCAAGCCGTACGACACGGCGAAGCCGGGACGGTGAAGATTGTTGAAGCTTGTTATGTAACATCCGAATCTCCTTCCCCTTGTTACCATTTGGATATGTAGGATATATGTCCCATAAATTTATATCGGCATATTGTCCTTTTTTCATTACCCGATAAGGACTTTGCGACTATCTAACTCTACATGAGTTGCAAATTCCAGTCAGATGTATCGCCTTCACTTTATCTCCAATGCTATATTCCAGAAGCTACTTTCCCTATAAAAAAGAGCCGTCCCCTAACTTAGGACGGCTCGAGACGTTTGATGTGATTCTACACCTTTATTTCACTGAGCACCAACAACACTTTTTAATATTACAACCTTACTCCACCGTAACGCTCTTCGCCAAATTCCGTGGTTTATCCACATCATGGCCCAGTGCCAGCGAAGCATGGTAAGCCAGCAGCTGCAGCGCGACAACGGACAGTGCCGGTGTCAAAATTTGCAGTGTCTGCGGGATGGCGAGCACTTGGTCGACGGATTTCAGCAGGTCGGCCACTTGATCTTCGTGAGCGATAGCCAGTACGTCAGCGCCTCTTGCCTTCACTTCTTTGATGTTGCTCAGCGTTTTCTCCAGAACGGATTCCTGGGTAGCCAGGGCGATCACCGGAACGCCTTCTTCGATCAGAGCCAGTGTACCGTGCTTCAGTTCGCCGGCAGCGTACGCTTCCGAGTGAATGTACGAGATCTCTTTCAGCTTCAGCGATCCTTCTTGGGCAACGGCATAATCCACGCCGCGTCCGATGAAGAACAGGTGCTCATGCGAAGAGATATGCTCGGCATAAGCTTTGATGGCATCGCTTTGGGCCAGGATCGTTTCTACCTGCTCCGGCAGCGACTGCATCGCGGCCAAAATCTCAGTTACCTGCGCTTCCGACTGCGTACCGCGAACTTCCGCCAGGTACAGAGCCAGCAGCGTAAAGGCGATCAGCTGGGAGGTGTAAGCTTTTGTCGAAGCAACCGCAATCTCCGGTCCTGCCAGTGTAACCAGCACGCTGTCCGCTTCGCGGGCAATCGAGCTGCCTACTACGTTCGTTACCGCCAGTACGTGTGCGCCATTCGCATGCGCTTCACGCAGTGCTGCCAGTGTGTCCGCAGTTTCGCCCGATTGGCTGACCACGATCACCAAGGTTTCCGGCGTTACGATCGGCGACCGGTAGCGGTATTCCGAAGCGATGTCGTTTTCGACCGGAATGCGCACCAGCGATTCGATCAAATTGCGTCCAACCAGTCCGGCATTGTACGCCGTACCGCAGGCAATGATCTGAATGTTGCGGATGTTTTTGATTTCGGCTTCCGTCAGATTCAGCTCAGGCAAAATAACTTTGGTGCCTTCTGCATTAATGCGGCCGCGCATAGTGTCGCGGTAAGCCTTCGGCTGCTCGTGGATCTCTTTCAGCATGAAGTGCTCGTATCCGCCTTTTTCTGCCGTTACCGCGTCCCAATCGACAGTAATCATTTCCCGAGAAATAAAATTGCCTTCAATCGTCATCAGTTCGACAGCATCCCGTGTCAATACGGCCATTTCGCCGTCGTTCAAAATATATACGTTACGGGTGTATTCCAGCAGCGCCGGAATATCCGACCCGATAAAGTTCTCTCCATCGCCAAGGCCGATGATCAGCGGGCTGGCTTGACGAACAGCAACCAGTTTATCCGGTTCGTATTCCGTCAGCACGCCAAGCGCAAAAGCACCGCGCATAAACGTGATGGCTTTTTGCACAGCCTTTACAATGTCCCCTTCATATTCGCGGGCGATCAGGTGCGAAATTACTTCAGTGTCGGTCTCAGATGTGAAGTGGCAGCCGCCGGCGATTAACTCTTCCTTCAGCTCCAGGTAGTTCTCGATAATGCCGTTATGCACCACAGAGAACTTCCGGCTCTCATCCGTATGCGGATGGGAGTTCGCGTCCGATGGTTTGCCGTGCGTTGCCCAGCGGGTATGCCCGATGCCTGCGCTGCCTACAAGCGGCGTTGTTTCGAGCTTCGACTCCAGGTTAGCCAGACGTCCCAACGCTTTTACGATCTGCAGACCGTCCTGCGTGAACACAGCAATCCCTGCGGAGTCATAACCGCGGTACTCCAGCTTCTTCAGACCTTCCACCAAAATGCCCTGCGACTCTTGTTTCCCGATATATCCAACGATTCCACACATAGTTATAATTCCTCCGTCCAAAATGTAAGTGTGGGCGGCATCAGGAAACAAACGTGCCACGCGGCAAGTTTAAAAACAGTGATATTCAATTGAATTCCGTATAGACCGATTTATACATAATCGTCTTATAACGGTACAGACATCCACGAATGCACAGCCTTTTCCCCAGCCGCAGCACGGAACATAGCCAAAAATCAAAACTCCCCGGCCGTTCCCCTTGCTTCCTGTCTACGCACACCCATGAATTTGTCGATTTCTCCTGCACCCACATAAACGTTGTGCAAAAGGTTGCCCCTTTGTTTTCCGGTTATGTTTACGGCTCTGGCGCATCACCGGGAGGTCCCCGCCGAACATTTCGAACACCTCCACCTCGTCAGCTTGTGCTGCCGTGATCCGGACGGACACAATCGCTCTGCCGTCTTTCTCCCCCGCGCAGTCTCAAGCTCTGGCGCTTAGTGGTTTAAACCTCACGATCCCCGCTTTCCTTCTGGAATGACACTTAATCTATTATATGCACCTGGTCCTGCTTTGGCAATGCAATCTTGTATGGTAATGAAAAGAAATCATTGATTGCATGTCCCTGCACAAAAAAGGCAAGCGGCGGAACCCCAATCGCCCCGCCGTATGCCTACCCTACTTAAACCAGCTCGCGCTGTACCACTTCGACAATCTGTCCCACATAGCGGTCCAAGTCGTTTTTGTCCGGTCCTTCCGCCATTACGCGGATCAGCGGCTCGGTGCCCGATGGGCGAACCAGCACGCGGCCGTTGTCGCCAAGCTTCGCTTCGACCTGGCTGATCGCTTCCGCAATCGCCGGATTTCCCGGATAATTCGTTTTGTCCTGCACCCGGACATTAACGAGCACCTGCGGGTATTTGGTCATCATCTTTTTGACTTCGCCCAGCTTATGCCCGGACGATTTCAGCGTGTCCACCAGCTGGATCGCAGTCAAAATACCGTCGCCTGTCGTGTTGTAATCCAGGAAAATCACATGGCCCGACTGCTCGCCGCCCAGGTTGTAGCCGCCTTTACGCATCTCTTCCATCACGTAACGGTCGCCTACAGCGGTCTTCATCGTTTTGAGGCCAAGCTGCTCCGTCGCTTTATAGAAGCCGATATTGCTCATAACGGTAGACACGATGGTGCCGTCCTTCAGCTTACCGGCCCGGTTCATGGCATCACCGCATATGCACAAGATGAAGTCGCCGTCCACTTCCTCGCCCGTTTCGTCAATCGCAATCAGCCGGTCTGCATCGCCGTCAAAAGCAAGCCCCAGGTCCGCCCCATGGCGCAGCACTTCTTCGCGCAGCGTTTCCGGGTGAGTGGAACCAACGCCGTCATTGATGTTCAGACCATTGGGCTCCGCGCCAATTGCAATCACTTCGGCTCCCAGCTCCTGGAACAGCTTTGGCGCAAGCTCATAAGCGGCGCCATGCGCGCAGTCCAGCACAATTTTGAGTCCGTCGAACCGGTTCGTCACCGTGGTCTTCAAATAATCGAGGTATTTGTATTTGGATTCGGTATCTACGATCACACGGCCGATGCCGCTTCCTGCCGGGCGGGGCAGACCATCGGTCTCCGCATCCATCAGTTCTTCGATCTTCAGCTCCGTCTCATCCGACAGCTTGAAGCCGTCTCCGCCAAAAAACTTAATGCCGTTATCCTCCACCGGATTATGCGAAGCGGAGATCATTACCCCCGCGTCCGCTTTAAGCAGCCGTGTCAGGTAGGCAACCGCCGGCGTACTCACCACGCCGATGCGGATGACGTCCGCCCCAATCGACAGCAGGCCGGCGACAAGCGCAGATTCCAGCAGCGGACCCGAAATCCGGGTATCCATGCCGATAACCACCTTCGGTTTCTCGACGTTCCCTGCCAGCACATATCCTCCGCAGCGGCCGATGCTGTAGGCCATTTCAGCCGTTAATTCCTGGTTTGCTACACCGCGTACTCCGTCTGTTCCAAAATATTTCCCCATAATTGTTCTCCTTTATACGCATTGAAGACATCCGGCGCATCTCCGCGCTGCTCTCCTGAGCATCCCCCATACAGAAATTCGCCGGCTTTCTTTCTGCTGATGTATTATCTTCTTCACATTGACTCACTTAATTCTATTCGAACCGTCTGCTTAAGGCTACGTATAGGCTCCTGCAAAAAATTACCGTGTCCCCGGATCGGCGTTATTCTCCTCCGGAGGTTGCCCCGCCGATCCCGCATTTTGTGCAGCCCCGGCGCCAGTTGTCCCCTCCGTATTTACGGATGGAGATGGCGAAGGCGCCGGTGTCGCGTCGTCCAGAGTCGTAGCTGTCGGAGTCGGCGACTCCTCCACTTCCTCCCCGGCCGCCGGCTCGGCGGGCTGCTCGGACGCAGCGTTGTTCGCGGCGCCGTCCGGATTGTTCTCCGGCGGCGTCGGCGTAGCCGCTTCACCGCCCCCGGCCACCGCCCGCCGCCGCAGCTCCACCGTTACCGCCTCCGGCTGTCCGCCGAGCGACACGAACCGGGGGAGCCGGATATCCAGCTCCACCCGGTGGCTGCCGGCCGACAGGCCGCTCACATCGGCGGTTGCCGTGACGCTCCCGGGCTGCAAATCGGCAAGCAGGCCGGGCGAGCCGGACAGCGTCAGCGAGACGCTGTCCGGTACCGCCGCGGCCTGCATGCCTTCCGGAATGCCTTCGATCGTCACCGGTACATCATCCAATGTTCGCTCTGCAATTTCGGAGGTCTCGACGGTTACTTTGACCTCCCCCGGTTCAATCCGCTCCGTCCCTTCCGGCGGCTCCAGCGCCACATCCAGCACGGTCGTTCCCGCCGATTTCACACGGGACAGGTCAAGGTTTGCCTCTACCCCATTCAGCTCATCCAGCACCTGCTGCGGCCCATAGACGACGACCTGTGTAAGCTCTGGCGTCACCGTTGACACCACGAGCTGTCCAGGCAGCTCGCCGGTCAAGCCGATCTCCAGCGGCACGCTTTTAAACGGCAGTGTGACCGGAACGGTAGCCGTTGCCGTTTCCGGCTCAATCAGGGCCCCTTCCACCTCGTTGCCGTCCTTGTCATAGGCGACCAGCTTGACTTTTTCCGTGACCGTCTCTTTTTGTCCATCCAGTTCCAGGACGCCCTGCACCTTCGCAATCCGCTTCAGCGCGCTGTCAGCCAGCGTGACTTCCGCTGTCTCCGGTTCCACTTGGACCGCACCTACCTGGTAGCCTTTAGCCGGACTGCCTTTGGTCACGACAGACACCGGGAACGTTTTAGAAATCCGCATCTCAACTTTAACCTTAACCGTATTTGGCGTCATTGAGATCAACTCAACCCCGCGAGGCATTTCGTGCCCAAGCGCAATCGTTGATTCACCAGGCTTGGCTCCGTCGAGATCGGCGGTGATTTTGTAATCGTCGGCCATGGCGAAGCTGAGATCCGCCGGCTGCCCCCGGACCTCCAGCTTCACGGTTTCCGCGCTCATCGAAGCAAGTACGTAATTTTCGCTGTCGAAGTTAATCGTCTGGATTTTGACGTTGTTAACCACCTTAGTCTGCATGCGGGCGGTCACCGGCTGGGAAGCCGGCGCGTCATCCATATGCACAATCGCCCACAGCAGAACGGCGAGCGCCAAAGCCAGGATTTTGTTGAAGTTGTTGTTCTTCATCCATCTGTCCATTATTGGCCTTCCCCTTTCCGCTTCCAGAAAGCGGACCCTCTCTCCTTCAGAGGGGCGCTGGGCCGCAGCTGTTCATACAGCTTGGAAATCAGGGATTCTTCTTTGATATCCCGGACCACCTGCCCGTTGATCGCCAGAGAGATTTGGCCCGTTTCCTCCGACACGACCACACTGAGCGCATCCGTCACTTCACTGATGCCGATTGCAGCCCGATGCCGGGTTCCGAGCTCCTTGCTGATAAAAGGATTCTCCGACAACGGCAAATAACAAGCCGCCGCCGCGATCTGATTCCCTTGCATAATCAGCGCACCGTCATGCAGAGGCGTATTGGGAATAAAAATATTGATCAGCAGCTCCGAGCTGACCATGGACCGCATCGGGATGCCCGACTCGGTGTACTCGTTTAAGCCGGTTTCTTTTTCGAAGACGATTAATGCCCCTATCTTTCTACGGGCTAAATAATTGACGGCCTTAATGACTTCGCCGATCAGCTTGCTGACTTCTTCATCATTTTCGGCAATCCGGCCGCCAAAAAATCTCCCGCGCCCCAGCTGCTCCAGTCCGCGCCGCAGCTCCGGCTGAAAAATGATGAAAACCGCAAGCACACTCCACGTAAACATCTGGTTCATAAGCCATTTCAGGGTGTATAAATCAAACCATGTGCTTACTCCCCAGATCAGGACCAGAATAAGAATTCCTTTGAGCAGCTGTACCGCCCGGGTTCCCCGAACCATGTTTAGTGCTTTATATATAATGTAACTTACGATCAGTATATCGATGATGTCTTTTATGGACTCCTGCCAGGTTAAATCCGCAAAATAGCTCATGGCCGAGTAACCCCTTCATTATCAATTGTCTGGGTTCTATGTATCTCTAGGTTTTCTCCAAAGCGCCCAGGCAAACCCCAAATTTGCCGCAAATGCGGGTTCCAGGTTTTTCCAGATACGGGCAGGATGTCACAAGAACGGGCTTCAATCTAAAAAAATCCGCCAGTTTGGCAACCCCTATGCCCCTTTCTGGTCACACCTCAATAGTTCTAGGTTATAACGTTCGGTGCCCAGTTGCAAGCGCCCGGCTCCCATCAGGCAAATAAAGGAACTGTCAGACAGCAAATGCCGGAATAGGTTGTCCTTCATATACGCCAAAAAAAGCGCCGTCTTTTCCGGAAAAAGAGGCGCTTGTAATATTCCCTTCTTGGCGTTCTCTGCGACTTTAACGGTAGGCGACTTCAGAGAACAGGTTCGTCACTTTATACCAGATCCAGCTTACCGCTTCGTCTATACTCTTGACTTGGCCGGAAATATGGGCGGTCGAAGCCTGATACAGCGAACCGTCGATGACGGTTACATTGCCGTTTACTTCGCCGTAGACTTCCGTCTTGCCGTTGGTGACCGTAAGATCCCCCGTAATGGTCTTGCCCGAAGGGACAATAACGCTATTGCCCTTGATGACTACTTGATCCAGATCGTTGCCCCGGATCACCAGCTGATTCTCCTGGTTCCATAAGGTCAGTGTACTCATCAACATGACGACAAGAAACATGGAGGCCGCAGTCAGCGCGGGATGATGCTTCACCCATGTCCACAGCCGGCTCTGCTTCTTGGGCGCCGGAAGGGCGTTCATAATGCGCGCAGCCATATCGTCCGGAACGGCGGCGGGACTCTGATGCCTCATAGAGAACAGCAGCATATCCGTCTGCTCCAGTTCCTTGAACTTGGCACGGCACTCGGGACAGGATAAAAGATGCTCCTTCAATTCCCGCTGCTGCTCGCCGGGCAAGTCGTCGTCCAAGTAATCGTGCATCATAGAGACGGCCAGTTTGCATTCCATAGGAGCCAATCCTTTCATTCATGCTATTAAATTAGACATGCGTAAGACCGCATGAGACTTGCTAAAGGGTAATACGCGTCCCGAGAATTTGCGTTTCATAAAAAGTAACGATGTTCAAACTTTAGATGCTAATTTTTTGCGCAAAAATTCCCGCCCGCGGTGCACCCTCGTTTTGATGGTGGTGACGGGCATATTCAGCACATCTCCGATCTCCTGCAGCGACAAATCCTGCAAATACCTCAGGATCATCACCGAACGGTATTTCACCGGCAGACTGTCAATCGCCTCATAAATAATACGCTGCGTTTCGGACAGCAGCAGTTCGCTCTCCGGTGTCCGGTTGTCGCTGGGGATCATGGAATAGCCATCGATCCCTTCCTGATCGTTCATCTCGGCATCCAGCGAATACGTGGGCTTCCGCCTCCGCAGCCTGTCGATACACAAGTTGGTTGCAATGCGGTAGATCCATGTCGAAAACTTCTGATTTTCGTCGTATCTCTCCAAGTTTCGATAGACACGCAAAAACGTCTCCTGAACGATATCCTCCGCTTCATGGCGGTTGTTCAGCATCCGGTACGAAAGATGATAAATTTTATCCTTATATAATTCCACAAGCTCGGCAAACGCTCTCTGATCGCCTTTCAGCGCCAGTCTCGTTAACCTGCCTTCCAGATTCTCCACCTGATAACTCCCCCAGACTTGCCGCATGGTTACCTTAAACAATCCGATATCCCCGGTACAAGTATATAAATCGTAAAGCAACTGCGGGTAAAAATCAAGGCTGCCTTTGTCACCTTTTTGTCATTATTTGTTGAAAAAAGCCCGCCGTCCCTTGGGACGGCGGACTTCGTCTCCCGCCAACAAATCAGCCTGTATTCCGGAGGCCCGCCGCAATACCGTTGATGGTAAGCAGCACTTCACGCAGCAGCTCCGGATTATCCTGCTCGCTCTCCCGCAGGGTCCGCAGCTCAGATAGCAGCTGGACCTGCAGATAGCTGAGCGGGTCAACATATGGATTCCGCAGACGAATCGATTCCTGGATCACCGGCACGTTATCGAGAATGTCCTGCTGCCGGGTGATTTTCAGCACCAGCTCGGAGGTCAGGCGGAATTCTTCTTCGATCTGGCCAAAAATCCGCGCACGTGTCTCGTCGTCCTTGCTCATCCGTGAATATTCCTGCGCGATGATAAGATCGGCCTTGGCCAGCGCCATCTGCAGGGTATCTACGAGTGAAGTAAAGAACGAGAAGTTTTCGTACATATCCTGGAGCACCTTCAGATTCTCTTCCTTGTTGTCATAGAAGCTCTGGAGACCCGTTCCCGCCGCATACCAGGCCGGAAGCAAATACCGGCTTTGGGTCCAGGCGAATACCCAAGGAATGGCGCGCAGGTCTTCAAACCGGTCGCTATTTTTTCGCTTCGACGGCCGGGAACCGATATTCAGTTCGCCGATCTCCGGCAACGGCGTCGATTCCTTAAAGAACGACAGGAAGTCTGGATCGCGGAAAATCAAATCCTGATACTTGTTCAGCGACACTTCGGAAATCCGGGCTACAATCTCATCCCATTTGCTTTCGTAGAGGTCGCTTTGCGGCGTTCTGGCATTCACCGCCGCCGTAATCAGCGCAGAGGTCGCCTGCTCCAGACTGCGGTAAGCGATGCCCTGCATGGAGTAGCGGGACGAAATCACTTCGCCCTGTTCGGTAATCTTGATCCCGCCGCCGATCGTTGAGGCCGGCTGGGCAAGAATGCTCCGGTTGAGCGGCATACCGCCCCGTCCCAGTGCGCCGCCGCGGCCGTGGAAGAACTTCAGCTTGATGCCAAAGCTGTCCGCGGTTGCGGTGAGCTCTTTCAGAGCGACCCGCAGCTCCCAGTTCGCTGTCACCACACCGCCGTCCTTGTTGCTGTCCGAGTAACCAAGCATAATTTCCTGCTGGTCGTTCATTGCTTCAACCGCCTGGCGGTAGATCGGCAGGCTGAGAATCGTCCGCATAATTTCAGGCGCTTCGTGCAGATCGTCGATCGTCTCAAACAGCGGAACCGCCTGAAGGGTGCAGATGACGCTGCCGTCTTTTTCCTTGCGGAACAAGCCGACTTCCTTCGCAAACACCATGACCTCAAGAATGTCGCTTGCCGCCTCTGCCATACTGATCAGATAACTCGTAATGCACTGCTTGCCAAATTCCGCCTGCGCCTCGTAGACCGTCCGATACACATCTAGGCATTCCTGCGTGCTTTCAGAATAGTCCTGATAAGGTGAGGTCAGCGGCCGCGGATCGTTCAGCAGTTCCGCCAGCAGCTCGATTTTGCGTTCTTCTGGCAGCTGCGAGTAATCTGAAGTAATGTTCATCTTCGCCAAAATCTCCGTCATGGCGTTCTCGTGCTCCTGGCTGTGCTGGCGGATGTCCAGCGTGGCCGTGTGGAATCCGAACAGTTCTACCTGACGAATCAGCTTTTTGATATAAGTGTCTGCGACATAATCCGCAAAATGGTGACGCAAACTGCGGTCGATAATCTTCAGATCCTCAATAAACTCCTGAGGCGTCGCGTAACGTTCGGGCGTGCCTTTGCTTCCTTCTTCCAGCACGTGCTGAGTTTTGGAGATCATGTAGCTCAGTTTGACCCGGTACGGTTCATTTATATTACGCCAGGATTCGGCTTTGCCGAGACGGATCGCCTGCCGGTCGCGTTCAATCGACTCCAGCAGCTCCGGCGTCACCTTCACGATGCTGGTGCTGAAGCTGAGATACCGCATCAATTCGCGCATAATCCGCTGATATTCCCGGATCGCCAGCTTGCGCTGCATGCGGAGCGTCTCCATCGTTACGGATGCGGTCACCGAAGGGTTGCCGTCCCGGTCGCCGCCGATCCACGAACCAAAACGCAGATAGGTCGGCACATGCCAGTTATGCCCCGGATAATATTTGGTCAGGCAGCGTTCCAGCTCCTGATACACATCCGGCAGCACGTGGAATATGGTTTCGTGGAAGTAGTACATTCCGTTTCGCACTTCATCAAGCACAGTCGGCTTCCGGTCGCGCAGTTCGTCCGTCTGCCAAAGCGTAATGACCTCGTTCAGCAGCTTCTCGCGGAGCTGCTCACGTTCGCGGAAGGTGAGGGTCGGGTTGTCCAGTCCCATAACATCGTCAGCGATCCGTTTATGGATATCGAGAATCGCCCGGCGCATCGCTTCGGTCGGGTGAGCCGTCATAACCAGCTCCAGTGACAGACTGCCGAGGATGTCGCCGACTTCGTCCACCGTGAAGCCAAGCTGCTTCAGTTCCTGAACGGCGCTTTCTATGGAACCTGGCTGAACGGTTTCGCCCGCGGAACGTTCGTAGTCGCGTTTGCGGCGGATCCGGTGATTCTGCTCGGCGATATTCACCAGCTGAAAATAAATAGCGAATGCCCGGATCACCTGGTGGCGGTTTTCGGGTTCCAGGGAATTGATCAACGTCTTAAATTCATTGTGCAGCTCAGGCAAATAGAGCGACCGGAGCGATTTGCTGGTTTCGCGAATTTTCTCCACAATTTCCAGCAGTTCGTTCCCGCCCTGATGCACCAGGACCTCGCCCAAAATATTTCCCAGGAACCGTACGTCTCGCCGCAGCAAATTGTTGGAGTTGCTTTTGCTTACGGTAGTCGTAAGTTCAGTCATGCTGTTCCCCCCATCCTTCTTACGATTCGATTTCTGTTTCGCATGAACTTATGTATAGCCTCAATCCATGCGCAGTATGGTCTGGCAATCTCGCATTGTCTGCTCAAAGCTTTCCTCATATCATACAATAAAACGTTCCGAAAATCTGCAATTTTATTTTACGGTGAAGCATTGCAGTACTGAAAATTATACACAAAAGATCATGTCTTTGAAACTCCCCATTTTCGTACGAGTGGAATACAGATTATGAGCAGGCGGAACGAATCCGGGAACGTCTTTTCACGATAGTGCATGGATCGCTGCTAAGGTTTAGCTGCGCTGAATTCCTCATGGTACGTGGGTCTGCCACTGCATAACAGAAACGGCGTCTTCTATAAGAATAAGTACGTTACTCCGGTGCACAAAAGTGTAATATGTACGCCTAACAGCAGCAGCCAAATGACTTCACGTGACTCTTTTAATATAGCTAATAGATGTCGTCAAAGTTTGATCAATATGTAAACAAGTTGTTACAAGACAAGCTTTTTTGATAACTAAGCTCAGTGAAATTGCCGCCTCTCTAAGGGAGAATTATCTAGAGCAGGAGCATGCGTATATGTATTTGCAGCCCTATTGCTCTAGATAGCAATATAATTCAACATCACCTTCCACAAGCCCCTTAACTTTTTGCGCGAGATTCATTTGCAAGGCTGTTAGAAGGCCCCTACAGCTCTTTTCTCCTCATTTTCCTCAATATCCCCCTATAAAAGAAAAAACGCCTCACAAGGGGCCTCAGTTTGTTTAGAACAAGATAAAGGACTTCATCCCCTTCTATATCCATTAAATTGTTTTTATCCTAATATAAACTTTTCAGCATAAATACGTTAGATATGCGGATAGCTTTGCCATTTGACATTTTATTTACTTTTCCCTTTACCATTTGGTATAATCATAACAAATAACCCAAGCTGCATAAATGGAAAAAGGAGTGGGAGATATGGAGCAATCATTTGGGGCTTATCTGCGGGCGCTCCGCATGGAAAAAGGATTGACCATAACACAGCTGGCGTTAGCCGCCGGCATAAGCAGTGCTCAGATTTCCCGAATTGAGAACGGAGTTCGAGGCGTTCCAAAACCGGGAACACTACGCAAGATCGCAGAAGCGGGGGAATGGCCATACGAGGAACTGATGAAATATGCAGGATATGCGGATGACCCTACTTTTTCATCCGAACGCATTCCGGAGTGGGCTACGTCCAAAGACAAAAGGGATTTTCGCGAGATGCTGGAGGATGACGGAGAGTTGATGTTTGACGGGATCCCCTTGTCGAAAGAGGACAAACTGAGAGTGAAAGATGTCCTGACCGGCCTGTTCTGGGAAGCCAAACAGATGAATAAACGCAAAAAGCCGTAAGCTTAGCCGACAGGCAACCATTCTATACTTTCTGCAGGTGAACATAATGGATGAACTGATTTCCAAACTGATCCGGCAACATAAAACGAACTGCCCGTTCCGAATCGCCCGCGGACTTGGAATTCATGTGCGGTTTATGGATTTAGGCCAAGGCACCAAAGGCCTCTATTACAAAACATTACGCCGCCGTTTTATAGTGATTCATAATGGGTTAAGCGCCGAGTGGCAGCGTTTTGTATGTGCGCATGAGCTGGGACATGATCGGCTCCATAAGGGAATCAACCGGTTCTTTTTAGAAGAGAACTCTTATTTCAGTGCAGGAAAGTTGGAAAGGCAAGCCAACCGTTTCGCTGTCGCTTTATTGTCCGCTGATGCCGCACCGGAGCAGGATGAGCCGCTGGAAACTTATTTTTTTACGCTTAGGGATCCCTCCTGAAGTGCGCTTTTTTTTGGATTAATTTCCGAACATATGTTCTAGAATTGACAATAAAAAAATCCCTTACGAATAAGGGATGATTGACAAAACATAAAGCGGGTGATGGGAATCGAACCCACGCTACCAGCTTGGAAGGCTGGAGTTCTACCATTGAACTACACCCGCGTAAAAAAAGAAAATCGGGACGACACGATTTGAACATGCGACCCCCTGGTCCCAAACCAGGTGCTCTACCAAGCTGAGCTACGTCCCGTTATG